>JAHDFQ010000032.1:4906-34091 GCA_020628085.1 Saprospiraceae bacterium | reverse complement strand
ACTTCAGATTCGGGATTTTGTAGATACCAATTTGCATCTAGGTGTTGCTTACAGCTAAATTCAGAAAGTCGATTATTATCAGTTGTATGATTGAAGAACCCAAGGGTTGGAGATTAACACAAAAAATCAGGAGAAAAATATCTTTATTGTAGAGCAGCCGGTGGAGTTGAGGAAGAGAGGTTGATGTGAAATTTAATAACCCTAAAACTTATCACGAATGAAAAAGAAAACTGTCTTATTTGTTTTATTTTCAATTTTAACTTTATTAATGTCAGCTCAACCAAATTGTTTAGGTGATGTTAGCAGCTTTAGTGCTAATCCAATTACAATTAGAGATTATTATAAAGACGTAATTATTACCCCAAATGTACCTACGTATGACACTTATTGTTTAAAAGGCTTTCTACCTATCAATACTGAAAAAATATCTTGGAAATATAAAATTACTAGAGTAAAAAAAATCCAAAAGGGTAAATCTAAAAGGTATAGATATTCTGTATATCGAGCTAAGTATACTGCAAACGTCAACTTATTCAATGAAGGTGTGTGGGAGGAAGTATTCTCTAGTAATTTAAAAAAACCTCCACTTTCTCATAAAACAGACTCATGGGAAGCAACAACATATGCATTGCCTGTTAGCCAAGGCTATGTATATAAAATAATATTGAAAGTCCAATCTCGTCATCTAAGTCTTTATCAACCTTCTATAAAATATCATTCTCACCCAGTACATATTCTATTAAATCCTAACATAACATCTCAACAACTCGTTGACTTTGATTTGCAAGTAACACCACTAAATGGAAACTATTATAATGCTATAGTAAAAGCACAAGAATTAACCGCTGGACAGTATATTTATTGGGAAGTTTGTGAAGCTAAAAATAGTGGAAGTTGGGATTGTAAAACAAATACACTGGTTTCTAATCCTCAGAGGTGGTGGAAAAATGCACATTTCTTTCATGGATACAATGGGACCTTAAATCTCTTACCTGAATTTCCTCCTGTTCCTGGCAAGTTTCAGAAGAATAAAATTTACCTCATCAAGTATGGGATTTTCGGAGACAATCAACCTTGGGTAGGAAAAATAAAAAAATTCAATCATACAGGTGTACTTGCTGAACAATAACAGAAAAGATAAATAATATTTCCCAAAAAATTGAAATATCCAAAATTATGACAAAGTATATTGTAATTTTTATTTTAATGATAATTTATATTCCAATTTTGACTTTTGCACAAAGTGAAAAATTAATTGACCAATGGAAACGAGAATATTTAAAACAAAAAAAACCTGAAATATCCCTTAAACAATGGTTGGAGTACAAAAAAGAAATTGAACGATTAAGAAAACAAAATAAAAGTAAAAGAATAGCTTGTAATCCTATTTATGACTCAACTGGATGTACCAATGGTGATTTTAATTCTGGTGTGATAAATTCTAATGTATGGCAGGGGGAATATGGCAATGTTGTTTGCGGTAATAATTTAACACCAAATGTAGGAGTTCTTGATGAGACTACATTTAATTGTGGCATTCTTTCGGGAGCTATCAATAATTATGATGTTCATTTGACTATAGTTCAAGATGGGACAGACCCAATAGTACCTAATTTGAAGACAACTCCAGATAACCAAGGATATTCTTTAAGAATAGGGAATGGAGTAGGTGGATGTGGAGCTGAAATGGCAAATAAATCTTTTAAAGTGACAAGTGATAATGCATTTTTAACATTTGATTATGCAGTAGTTTTAGAAGAACCAGGTAATGGTCATTCTCCTAATACATTACCTACATTTAGAGTTATTATAAAAAACGAAAATACAGGGGAAATTGTTAATGGACTTATAGATTTAGATGGTTCTGGAAATGACTATGTAAGAACTGATAACACGCAGTTTTTTAATACAACATCTACTAGTTATAATTTATCAACTATATTATATTCTGATTGGCTTTGTGCTCAAATTAATTTAACCTCATTAATAGGAAAAAATGTAACAGTTAGTTTTATAACTGAAGACTGTGGACATTCAGGTCACTTTGCTTATGCCTATATAGACAACGTTTGTTCTGGTTGTAGTAATGCTCCCTATTCCTTATCCTTTGATAAAGGAAAATCTAGTGATTGCGGACTTCCCGCAAATATCTGTTTTGATTATACTATTCCAAATGGACAAAATTTAAATATACAACTTAAAGCTCAAAGTGGTTCATCTATATTGCAAACATGGAACAGTCCTTCTCTTACAAGTGGCTCAAATTACTGTTTTACGGTCAATTCGATAAACAATATAGGCAGTAATCAAACTATTAATTTTTCAGCTACAGGTAATTTTTCAAATGCTCCAAATCAAAATTCTGGAATATCGGGATATAAAATTAGTTGTGGAGGAAGCTCAGATAACTGCAATTGCTGCCCACGTAAAAGCATAGTCAAAAACGGTAGTTTTGAAGGTGGTGAAATAGGCTTTTCTACATCATTTCAATATTATAATCCAAATCAAAAATCAAATGTATATCCAGGTATCTATAGTATCTTAAACTCTACTCAAGCATTAGCTGAAAGTCCCGATTGGAAATTAAGAGATTCTGATTGTTGTTCTAAAACGTTTGATTTAAAGTGTTGTGATAAGGGTGAAAAATTCTTAATTATCAATGGGCGAAACAATCAACCTCTAGGGACGCATTCTATCATTTATCAAACTTCTAATTCTAATGGACCGGTTGGAACGCCAATATTAACTCAATCTATAAAGAACCAATTAAATAAGAGCGGTAAGAATCGTTTTGGTGTTGGAGGTGTCCCAATTAGAGAAGTTGAAAATCCTAGACCCGTAAGAGATGGGAAAAAGAAAAACTATAAGTTTTGTATCCAAATGAAACATTTAGCTCAATCTACTTTTGATGTAATACCTGAAGGTCAAATAGTAATTACAGATAGTCAAGGAAATTCAAATAATATCAATTACAAGTTAACAAGAAAAAACGATGCCTGTCATTGGGATAGCTTTGAAAAGTTTATTGAGGGAGTAGCACCTTTTACTATAAGTATTAGCTTGAGAGAGGATAGACCAGGAGACGGAAATGACCTTGCTATCGATAATGTATCTATTATAGAAATTCCACAAGTGAAAAAAGATTTAACGTTATTCAATGTAGCTACCAAATTCATCAACTCAACTCAATATAACGTTATCGTAACGAAGTTTGAGAAAATACCTGCTGGATGTTTTCCACTATGGACAGTTTGTGAATATACGAATGGGTCTTGTAAGTCAAATACCGATGTAAATAATCCTACAAGGTGGTGGAAAGATTCGCATAACTTCAATGGATATAATGGCACAAGTTCGTTGGGGTCAGCAAATCAAAAAGGTGTTTTTGAAATTAATAAAACATACATGATTAAGCATAGCGTGTTTTGTGAATGTGCATCGTTGAATGAAACTGTTTACATCATGAGCTTTGATGCTAAATCAAAAAGTGTTTTAGTAAAGGATTCAAAGGGTGCTGTAAAATATAGAGGTGAAATGGAAACTACTATCAACAAAAAACAATAGTTATTCAAACATCTAAAAAACAAAACAATGAAAAACCTCACAAAACTATCCATTTTTTTCTTCATACTCTTTACCTGCAAACAAACCATAAAGGCTCAATGTACCAACGAAGCATTATATTTTGATGGAGATGATGATCAAGTTAATATCAATCTGTCTTCTAGTTATACAGAATTTACAATCTCCGCTTGGTTCTATTCTCCTTCTGCTACTAATGGTGGGCATGAAGACCGAATTTTTAGCCTAGGTAATACAGGTCCTAGATTAGAAATAGGACTAGAAAAGGCAGGTCCTAATGCAGGTCATCTGTGGGTTTATGATCAATTAACTGGACTTAATTCAAATTTTCCTACAGGGAGTTTGCATGATGATTCTTGGCATCAAGTAGTTTTTCGTAGGAATAACTCAAATAGAGTGATACTTTTGGACAATGTGATGATCCATACTTGGACTTCTAACACAAACACTGATAATTCTGGTAGGTTTGTTATTGGCGATTGGGCTGGAGGATCTTTTACAGGCGAGTTTAAAGGTATGATTGATGATGTCACTTTTCATGATATTGCTTTGACAGATATTCAAGTAACTGACCTATACAGTTGTAGTCCTGTTGGTAATGAGCCCAATTTGATTGGCTATTGGACTTTTGAAAATGGAGACCCAGGTAATAATAATATAAGTCTTACAACCACACCAAATATAGCTAGTGGTCTTAATAGTCTAGCAGACGGTACACTCCAAAATTTTGCATTGACAGGTACGACTTCCAACTTTGTATGCCCCGTTAGTCCGTATGTACAAGCATGTAACGGTTGTACGCATCCAGATCAGGTTGCATTGGATTCATTTTATACAGCAACCAATGGAGCTATTTGGATAAATAATACGGGTTGGCTAACGGATTGTGACCCCTGCGGTATAACAAGTGGTACACCTTGGCATGGTATCGTTTGTCAAAATGATAGAGTGACGGAATTAAATTTAGTGGCAAACGGTTTAACAGGCATGCTTCCTCCAGAAATGGATCAACTGACATCACTTGAAAGGATAAATTTCACATCAAACAATTTAACAGGCAGTCTGCCGACTGAACTATGCACTTTACCGCTAGAGTATATCGCGGTATTTAGCAATAATATGTCAGGAGATGTACCTCCTTGCATTGCTGATATTCTTACCTTGGAACTGATTAGCTTGGCTTCAAATAGTTTTACTGGAGCCTTGCCCCTCTTTGATATAGACAATACCAACCTTTGGAATATTAGACTATATAATAATGATTTCACAGGTGGTATTCCCCCTGAATATGGCGATATTCCTGCTTTGACAGATGTATTGTTATATAATAATCAATTGACGGGCTGCTTTGACTCCAATCTATCTTCACTGTGTACGGTCAACTATGATTTTACAAGTAATGTAGGTTTACCTGGAGGAGGAGATTTTGTAGCATTTTGTGCTAATGGAACAGGAGATTGTACTGTTTGCAACCATGCTGACTTTGTTGCACTTGAGGTATTATACAATTCAACTAATGGAAATAATTGGATCAATAATACAGGTTGGTTACAAGATTGTGATCCATGTGGCATCGCAAGTGGGACACCTTGGTTTGGCATTGTATGTCAAAATGATCGGGTTACAGAACTGGACTTGAGTTCAAATGATTTGAATGGTACGCTACCTTCAGAAATAGGTGATTTCTCCAATTTAACTGTATTAAATCTTCGGTTTAACTTATTGAATGGAAGTATTCCAAATACATTAGGGAATCTATCTAATTTGATTACTCTCAAACTTGAAGGTAATCAGCAAATTAACGGAACGATTCCTATAACATTGGAGAACCTGACAGCACTGGAAGAATTAAATCTATTTAACAATCAATTAAGCGGAAGTATTCCTGCCGAATTAGGGAGTCTTACAAATTTAAAAAAACTATGGCTTCAATCCAATCAACTTAGTGGATCTATTCCAGTTACATTTGGGAATATGATTTCTTTAGAACAAATGATATTGCCTGACAATCAATTAAGTGGAAGTATCCCTGCTGAGCTAGGGAATTTACATTCATTGATTGATATGGATATTAGTTTCAATCAACTAAGTGGAAGTATTCCTGCTGAGCTAGGGAATCTGCCAAATCTCAACAGTATAAGACTTGAAAATAATTTATTAAGTGGCTGTTTTGACTCTAATTTATTTTCACTGTGTACAATAAATTATGATTTTTCTGATAACACTGGATTACCAGGAGGAGGAGATTTTGCAGCATTTTGTATAACAGGAATAGGAGAGTGCTGCCAATTAACTATCAATTTAACAGGAGATATATCTAGCGATACCTACCATGCTGATATGGAATTGAGTTCAACAGGTGCAGTATTACTAGATTCAATTGTGATTTTCAAAGCAGAACAATGTATTAATCTCAATAGTGGATTTGAAGTTCAGGTAGGAGGTGATTTCACTGCCGAAATGGAAGCTTGTCCAAATTAAACAAAATAGAATTAGAATAACTGGAATATAATACAAGTTTGATATTTGGAAATACTCTTGGATTTTGTATTTCTTGACATCACTCCTATCAACATTCTCTAATATTATCTAATAATTATGTTCATTTAGTCATCACAATTACATCAACGATTTAGTCCAAATAATGCCTTCCTTGACTTAGAACAAGTCTAATTGATTATTTTTGGGTTGTTAAAATTGAAATCTTTTTATGCAGAACACTCACTAGTCAGATAAACTAATTTGTTTGACAAGGAATCCTTCGAACTAAGCATTTATTCAAATCAAGCAGTTTGACTACTAAGAAAAGTCCTGAAAGATTGATCTTACCCAAGTATTTAGATTTAATTAAATTATTGTCTTTTACAAGTATTTTTGAACCAAAAGAGACAACGCCACGTTATTATTGGTCAATAAACTATGCCACCTTTTACCTGTAAAATTCAATTAAATTTATTTCTATTAACTCATTTTTTCAATAAAGATTATGAAAAAAGAAACGATTTCTATTCATGGTGGTTACACGTCTGAATCAACCACAAAGTCCGTAGCAGTTCCAATTTACCAAACCGTAGCCTATGAATTTGATAATGCACAACACGGTGCTGATTTATTCAATTTAGCTGTTCCTGGAAATATCTACAGCCGAATCATGAATCCAACGGTTGATGTTTTGGAGCAACGAATCGCTGCTTTAGAAGGTGGTGTTGCTGCTTTATGTGTTAGTGCAGGTAGCGCAGCTATTAACTATGCCATTCTAAATTTAGCTTCAGCAGGCGATAATATTGTGTCAACACCTCAATTATATGGTGGAACATACACATTATTTGCACATATGCTGCCAAGCCTAGGCATTGAAGTTCGTTTTGCAGATTCTGCTGATGCAGAGGATATTGCAAAATTGATTGATGACAAAACCAAGTGTGTTTATTGTGAATCTATCGGAAACCCAGCAGGAAATATCGTTGATATTGAGGCTTTGGGAAAAACTGCTCGTGCCAACGGTGTACCTTTAGTAGTTGACAATACCGTTGCTTCACCAGCTTTAATCAATCCAATTGAATATGGTGCAGACATTGTGGTTCATTCCTTAACAAAGTATGTTGGTGGGCATGGAACGACTATCGGAGGAGCGATTGTTGATGCAGGAAAATTCCCTTGGGCAGAATATAAAGATCGTTTTCCACAGTTTAGTACACCAGAGGCATCTTACCATGGTGTAGTGTATGCAGAGGCATTCGGAGCAGCAGCCTACATTGCTCGTGCAAGAACAGTTGCTTTACGAAATACTGGTTCTTGTATTTCAGCAATGGCAGCATTCCAATTATTGCAAGGAATGGAAACCTTGAGTTTACGTATGGAGCGTCACTGTGATAATGCTTTAGCAGTTGCTAAGTATTTAGAATCACACCCAGATGTTTCTTGGGTTCATTATGGTGGTTTAGAATCTAGTAAATACCATGAATTAGCTAAAAAATATTGTGACGGTAAACCGTCTTCTTTGATGACTTTTGGAATTAAAGGAGGTTATGATAATGCAGAACGTTTTTACGATTCATTAAAATTATTTAAACGTTTAGTCAATATTGGTGATGCCAAATCATTAGCTTGTCATCCTGCATCTACTACGCACCGTCAAATGTCAATAGCAGAACAAAATAGTGCGGGAGTAACCGAGGATTTATTGCGAATTTGTGTAGGAATAGAACACATTGATGATATTATTGCTGATTTAGAACAAGCATTTGAAGCTGCAAAAGCTTTGGAAGCTGCGGCAGTTAGCTAATCAATTCATAAAATAAATCTATTAAAATCCGTAGTTGTAAAATACAGCTACGGATTTTGAGTTTTAAGAGGCTTATTCATCAAATTAAATGTATCTTGTCATTGATTTTTTTTTTAAATCAGAAAATTTTATATGTCTTCAAACAGACTTCAAACCTTACATACCTTTTTGGATGAGGATGCACCCGATCCATTTATATTATTTGCCATTGCAAAAGAACACGAAAAGTTGAATCAATTGGATAAAGCTTTGGAATATTATCTCAATTTAAAAGAACATCACACAAACTATGTTGGAACATATTATCATCTAGGTAAACTTTATGAAAAATTAGAGCAGTTTCAAAATGCTTTTTTTATTTATAAAGACGGAATGAAAGTCGCTAAAGCAGAAGGTGACCAGCATAGCTTAAGTGAGCTAGCAGGTGCTAAATTGAGCTTAGGTGATGACGATGATTTTGAGTAGATTTGTAAACTTCGTGTCTTCTTAAATTGTTTTAACTACTAGGTCGTTCTCTAATTAGAAATCCCTATCTTTGTATCAAATTTGAGAAAATAAAATAGTATCGTCCAATATGGAAATGAAACAGATATTAGATGCTCTTGGAACAGTGATGGATCCAAAATCGGGTCAGAACATCATTATGATGAGTATGGTTAAAGATTTGAATGTTGAAGGGAATAATGTTTCTTTTTCACTGTTGACCGCTGGTTTGGATGCACAAGGAAAATCGTCTCTGAATTTTGCATGTCAAGCTGCGATACAAAAAGTATATCCACAAGCCAATGTTCACGTTCATTTAGTGACACAAGGCGAGTCTATCCCTGCTCAACAACAGCGAGCTTTACCACATGTCAAAAATATTATTGCCGTTGCTTCTGGAAAAGGAGGTGTAGGTAAATCAACCGTTTCCACCAACTTGGCTTTAGGTTTGAAAAAACTGGGTGCCAGTGTGGGGTTGATGGATGCTGATTTATACGGGCCATCCATTCCAACGATGTTGGGTCTACAAGGCGCACGTCCAAAAATCGAAGATGTACATGGAAAGCCAAAGATTTTACCTTTGGAAGCACATGGAATTCCTGTGATTTCAATTGGTTTTATTATAGAAGCAGAACAAGCAGTTGTTCTGCGAGGACCTCGTTTAGGTGGCATCATCAAACAATTTATTGAAGATGTGATTTGGCCGCCATTGGATTTCTTAATTATTGATTTACCACCTGGAACGGGCGATATTCAATTGACCTTAGTACAAACGGTTCCTTTGACGGGTGCGGTGCTGGTAACGACACCGCAAGAAGTAGCTGTGGCAGATGCCGTCAAAGCGATGAACATGTTTTTATTGCCATCGGTCGATGTTCCGATACTAGGCGTTGTAGAAAATATGTCTTGGTTTACACCCAAAGAATTACCCAATAATAAATACCATATTTTTGGAGAAGGCGGTGGAAAACGTATGGCAAAGCTGAGTAAATCAGTGTTATTGGGTCAAGTTCCTCTAGTGCAAGGTATCCGAGAAGGCGGTGATAAAGGTAGTCCAATCATTTTAGATGGAACTTCGGAATCGGCTAAAGCGTTTACTACTATAGCAGAACAAACCCTGCGTCAAGTCGCTATTCGTAACGAAATGAAAGCACCAACAACGATTGTGAAAATGCAGTCCTAAGAAAATAAATTGAATTTGCTATGACCCTACATTCTATTAATGTTGATCTTCCATCTGATATTTTATTAACTATTAATGAAACAGAGAAAGAATTACGTTATCGTATTAAATTTGCTCTAGCTGTCCAGTTATACAGTCAGCAAAAAGTAACAATAGGGAAAGCGGCACAGATAGCAGGTATTTCTCGATTAGAATTTGAAAATAAACTTTCGGAAAATAGAATTCCAATTTCTAATTTAGAACTAGATGATGTTTTAAATGATATTTCAAAGTTGAAATAGAATGAAGAATGGATTGATAGTTTCAGATACGGGACCTATATTTTCTTTAGCAATTATTGATAAGTTAGATATTTTAAATAAACTATTTGATGAAATATTAATACCAAATGCAGTTTGGGAAGAGCTAACCAAAAATAAAAGTGCTAAATATTATAACAGGATAGTAGATTTTTTTAAAAATAAGGTTCAAACAATTTCAAGTTACAATGAATTAGCCTTTATAATGGATTATGGAGAATCAGAAGCAGTAAAGCTTTACATAGAAACTAACGCTGATTTTTTATTAATTGATGATAGAAAAGCAAGAATAATTGCTGAAAATATTGGTATCAATTGTATTGGAACTATCGGTATATTAGCAGTTGCTAAGGATCAAATGATTGTTGAGAAATTAAAACCATTGTTTGAGCTTTTTCTTATAAATAATAGATTTTATTCTGTTAATCTTTTAAACTCAATTTTAAAGAAATATGGTGAAAATGAAATCTAAATAGTCAAACTTAATTTCACAAAACCACCTAAACATAAAATATATGTCAATCGAAAATAAAAAAGAACTCATGCAAAAAGTGGATACTGCGCTCGAAACAGTACGACCACACCTTGCCGTAGATGGTGGAAATGTCGAACTCGTCGATATTACCGAAGATATGATCGCAGAAGTAAAATGGCTGGGTAATTGTGAAAGTTGCAGCATGTCTGCCATGACTTTACGTGCAGGACTAGAAGAAACATTAAAATCAACCGTTCCAGAAATTAAAGGTATCAAAGCCATTAATGGAGTTGGTGTTTAGTAAAGTAAAACAGTTTATAGACTGTAAATAATGGAATATATAATTTGTTAAATGAACAAAGCGGAACTTTTTGAACAAATTTTAGCTAAAAAATCCTATTTATGTGTAGGATTAGACACAGATATACATCGTATTCCAGATTTTTTGAAATCCTTTGATGATCCTATTTTTGAGTTTAATAAACGGATTATTGATGCGACTAAAGATTTGTGTGTCGCCTACAAACCCAATATTGCTTTTTATGAAGCCCTTGGTTCAAAAGGCTGGGTTGCTCTCGAAAAAACACTCGATTATATTCCTTCAGACATTTTTACGATTGCAGATGCTAAGCGAGGAGATATTGGAAATACGTCGAGATTATATGCTCGTGCTTTTTTTGAAACCATGTCTTTTGATTCCATCACCGTTGCACCTTATATGGGTGAAGATTCCGTCAAACCTTTTCTTTCTTTTGATAACAAATGGGTGATTCTACTGGGTTTGACGTCCAATAAGGGGAGCCAAGATTTCCAGTTTTTTAGAGAAAACGATACCTATTTATATCAAAAAGTTTTGGCTAAAGCCCAAGAATGGGGGACTGCCGAACAATTGATGTTCGTGATCGGTGCTACACATCCAGAAAAATTCAAAGAAATCCGTCAAATCGCACCTGATAACTTTTATTTAGTACCTGGAATTGGCGCACAAGGTGGTGATCTTCAAGCTGTTTCAGAATTCGGTATGAATGACCAAGTTGGTTTATTGGTCAACTCTTCACGAGGTATTATCTATGCAGGTTCTGGTGAAAATTTTGATGAATCTGCTCGAAATGCAGCATTAAAAGTTCAGCAACAAATGGAATCTATTTTGAACACTAAATTTGCTTAATATCTCGTAGTGAAGAGTTGACTCAAAGTCACCTCTTCACTTCATGGATCTTAAAATCTGCTTTCCTTGAAAAATCTCCTCCAAAAATTAATCATTCACAGTAAAAACAGATGGCAATTCATCGGAGCTGGAATCGGTTCATTTTTGGGTTTAGTATTAGTGCTTAGTGCCGTTCAATTGTATTGTGATATACAAGCAGTATTGAATGGTAAAGACAGTGAATCAACCGAGTTTGTAATTATCAACAAACGAGTCAATTTACTAAACACATTGGGTGTTAACTCATCTTTTTCTAAGGATGAAATTGCCGAAATTGAAGCGCAAGATTTTGTAGAACAAACGGCTGCTTTCATACCAAATTTATTTCGAGTAAGTGCATCTAGTTCGGTTCTAGGTTTTTACACGGAACTCTTTTTTGAAGCGATAGACGATGCCTTCATCGATGTACAAAATAGTAGTTTTGATTGGCAAGAAGGCGATCAAGAATTACCCGTCATTTTATCAAAAGACTATCTAGCCTTATATAATTTTGGATTTGCACCGAGTCAAGGTCTACCTCAATTTACGGCTTCTTCTATCAGTCGAGTTAGTTTAGATGTTACCATTAAAGGACAGGGAAAAACCAAGGTCTTTACGGGTAGAGTTGTCGGATTTAGTGATCGGATTAATTCCATTTTAGTACCTAAAGATTTTATGCTTTGGGCGAACCAAAACTATGGAAATCAAAAAGAAAAAGGCGTTGCTCGATTGATTTTAAAAACAAATAGAAGTGCCTCAGAACAGTTAGAACAATTTTTATCTAATAACGGTTACGAACTAAGCAGCGGACGGCTAATATCATCCAAAGCCAATACCGTTCTTCAAATAATTTTAGCGATTATTTTATTGATTGGTTTAATCGTATTTATGTTGTCTGCTTTAGTGTTTTTACTCAATTTTCAATTGTTTATAGCACATTCTAAGGAAAATATACGATTACTGTTGCAGTTGGGTCATCATTCAAATTCAATTGTAAAATTGATTTTTAAACGCTTATTGATTCAGTTTTCTATTATTTGTATTCTATCATTTCTTACTTTTTTAGCTCTTCATCTATCTTTTGTAAAATTTGCTAAAACTCAAGGAATTGACATTAATAATATCGTTCATCCTTATGTAATCATCATTACAATTGTTATCATTGTATTGTTTTTGACAACTAATTATAAGTCTATTAAAAAGTTAGTTTATCAACTTACATAATAATACCTTTAATTTTACAAGAAATATTTATGTCTAATTCTAACAATATTATCGACGGTAAACAATTATCCATTACTATAAAAGAAGAAATCGCAGGAGAAGTAAAAGCAATCAAGGCGGATGGAGGTAAAATTCCACATTTGGCCGCTGTTTTGGTAGGTGATGATCCTGCAAGCCGTGTATACGTGCGCAATAAAGTCAGTTCTTGTGAAGAGGTTGGTTTTGAATCAACTTTGATCCGTAAAGACGACTCTATTACAGAAGATGAACTATTAGAAATCATCCATGAACTCAATGAAGATGATGATATTGATGGATTTATTGTACAGCTTCCACTACCGAAACACATCAACGAAGAAAAAGTTACCCTAGCCATTGATCCCAAAAAAGACGTCGACGGTTTTCATCCAATGAATTTCGGACGAATGGCACAAGGTATGCCTTCTTATCTACCTGCTACCCCTTTTGGTATCGTACAAATGTTAGATCGCTATAATATAGAAGTCGAAGGAAAATATTGTGTCGTTTTAGGAAGAAGTAATATCGTAGGAACACCCATAAGTATTTTGCTATCTCGAAAAGCCTCTCCTGGAAATGCTACGGTTGTGTTGTGCCATAGTCGAACTAAAGATATTAAAAAACACTGTTTAGAAGCTGATATTATCGTGGCTGCTATCGGTAAGGCGAACTTTCTAACTGCCGATATGGTCAAAGAAGGTGCGGTCGTGATTGATGTAGGAATTAATAGAGTAGAAGATGAGAGCCGTAAAAAAGGTTATCGTTTAGCAGGAGATGTGGACTACGATAATGTTGCTCCAAAATGTAAATTGATTACTCCTGTTCCTGGAGGAGTTGGCCCAATGACAGTAACTTCTTTGTTGATGAATACCTTAAAATCATGCAAAGGGGAAGTGTACGACAATTAACTCCAATTCGAATAAAATTAATCAAGTTTCTTTCTATTAATAAAAGAATCATACCTCATGAAAAGCAATTTCCAATTTCTCACATTATTTTTTATCGTTATTACCATCCTTTTTGCGTGTAATACTGAAAAACCAACAAATTCAAATGTTGAAACAGTAACAACAAAAGAACAGCCTAAAAAAGATGTAATGGCTCCACCTGAATGGGTGAAAAATGCCAATATGTACGAGGTGAATTTACGAAATTATACAGAGGAAGGAACATTAGCTGCTTTTAAAAAACATTTACCACGTTTAAAAGATATGGGTGTAGACATTCTTTGGTTTATGCCAATCCATCCAATTAGTGAAGTGAAACGTAAGGCAAAAGATGATTTATTGGTCAAAGATGTCAAGGACGAGGCCGAACGAGCAAAATATAAAGGTAGTCCGTATGCCGTGCAAGATTATAAGGCAATCAATCCTGATTTTGCAACTATGGAAGAGTTTAAAACTTTTGTGAAGGACGTTCAAGCACTTGGTATGCGCGTTATTATTGATTGGGTTCCAAATCACACAGGTTGGGATCATAGATGGATAACCGAGCACCCTGATTGGTACACCAAAAACGATAAAGGGGAAATTATTGATCCAATTAATCCAGAAACCAAAGAACCTTGGGGTTGGACAGATGTCGCTGATTTGAATTACGATAATTCCGATATGCGTGAAGCAATGGTGGAAGCCATGCAGTTCTGGTTAAAAGAAACGAATATTGACGGGTTTAGAGTAGATGTTGCACATGGTGTTCCAACTAATTTTTGGGATGATGCCTGTCCACGTTTGATGAAAACAAAAGAATGTTTACTATTGGCAGAGGCTGCCGTTCCATATTTGATAAATTCAGGAAATTTCCATTTAGATTACGGTTGGCCCTTTCATCATTTAATGAATGATATAGCCAAAGGGAAGAAAAATGCAAGCGATATTGATGCTTATTTAAAAGAAGACAAAACAACACATTCTAAAGGATTTCATCTACATTTCACTTCTAATCATGACGAAAATGCTTGGAATGGAACTACTGCCGAGCGTATGGGTGAAGCACATGATGCTTTAGCAGTTTTAGCAGCTACTTTTGACGGCATGCCATTGATTTATAGCGGTCAAGAAGAACCGTTGACCAAGCGATTAGACTTTTTTGCAAAAGATATCATTCCTTTTAACGACTATAAAAAAGCAGATTTTTATAAAACCTTATTCTTACTTAAAAAGAATAATCAAGCGCTTTGGAATGGTGATTGGGGAGGACAACTACAACGTATTTCAACCAAAAATGATGAATCTATCTATGCTTTCCAACGGGAGAAAGACGGCGACAAAGTCATTGTTTTCCTAAACTTAACAGATCAATTACAAAAAATTCAACTAGATGAAACAGCCCCAACAGGTGTATATTCTAATGTTTTTGAAAATAGTACTTTTGATCTAAAACCATCCGCTGAAATGACGTTAAATCCTTGGGGATATATGGTCTTGGCGAGGGAGTAAGTCCTGAAATAAATATTTTAAAACAATAAAAGTATGAATAAACAAATTCTAACTTTAGTCTTTCTTTGTACTTTACTTAATTCTTCTTTTGCACAAAAGGAATATCTATTGGATACACTTTTGGGACGAGAACTTGTCTTTGAAGACAATAAATTATTTTACAAATACAAAACAAAAAATAATGAGATTATCACTGTTGAAGAAAAATTGAACTTGGTTAAGTTCGATTTAGATAAAAGTATTAGACAACTGAAAAATGTAAGAGGAGTACAAAGTTCAAATTCAATAAATAATTCGGTTCGATCAATACTTCTTAATGGCAAATTGCATACATCAACTTTTGAGTTAATTAGCGATAGTATTTATCAAGACGTTCACGGAAGGATAGCCGATAATTACATACTCAAAAAAGATAAAAACCTAATACTTTTAGACACGGAATACAACAAGGAAGTAGTACTTGGTGAATTTTATAGTTATAGAGTTTGGTCTGGTAATGATAATTTTTTCTTATTAGACGATTTTAGTAAAGGAAAGGTATATATCTTTAACGACAAAGGGATAAAAACTGCGGAAATTGAGAATAGTAAAGTTTATAACTACCCTAGAAATAATTTTTTTGCTCAAATTTATAAAACAGATGTTAAATTTGAAGGTGGAAGTAATATTTATAGAATTAACGGTGAATTGGTTATGAAAGGCTATTGTTATGAATCAAGCCCTGATGTTGTGGTTTTATCTGAAACATTTGGTGCAGAGAACTTTGATCTTTACTATAAAGGTGAAAAACAGGAAATTAACGATCAATGGGAAGACTTGGATCCTCTTAGTCCTCCATCAACCTATTATTACGATAAATCAATAATTTTATTAGAGTTAAAAAATGGATTAGCTGGGGTTATAGATAATGATTTAAATGTTATCATAAAGCCTGTATTTGAAGAAATCAAAATGATTAAGGGTGATATTATTTACGCTAAAGGAATAGATGACCAGCTTTATGTCTTCGATACCAAGGGGAAACATTTGAACAAGAATATTGAATTAACATATTCAGATATTGACATTAATACTCATTTTTTATTTAACCAGTTGAACAAAATAAAACTATTTGGTACAACTTTCTATGTATATGTTGATTTGGACTACGGTTATAAATTAATAGATGAAAATTGGAATAACATAGGGGAAGGTCAGCTTTTTAAACTTAATGAAAATTATTGCTTGAATAGTGGTCTCGATTGTAAAAACTATAGGCTTCCAAAAAGTGCTATCGAACATATAGTTGACGAAGAAGTTAATCTACCTTTTAATATTATTTCAAAAGTATCACTTGATAATGAAGGTGATAAAGTTTATTATAATAATATTTGTGATCAAAGTGGTGAAATTTTATTTGAAGATTTTAAAAATACTACTATGAAATTTGTAAGTGATAAGATCATTGAGGTTATAAAATTGGGAAAACGGGAAGCATCTAAAAGATGGAAAGGACCAAAACCAATCGAAACGATCTACATCCGAATCTTAGAGAAGTAAACTCCAGTATCTCAAACCTTTTTCATCGAATAAAACTGAAGTATTGTCTTTTATAGTTTCCATTTTTAAACAAAATCGTACCTTTGCGCCATTAATTCAAAAGTTATACGACTATTGAGAAAAGTCTGAACTTCTGATTTGTTCAGAAAAACAAATATAAATGGATAAGAATAATCTGATTGGTTGGGTACTGATGTTTTTGTTGATGAT
Source organism: Saprospiraceae bacterium (assembly GCA_020628085.1). Lineage (GTDB taxonomy): Bacteria > Bacteroidota > Bacteroidia > Chitinophagales > Saprospiraceae > JAHDES01. Next base: position 17,169 of record JAHDFQ010000032.1, on the reverse strand, counting down.
GGGCTATTTTTACATGACCTCACCAACGCAAGCTGAATTGGATGCCATTCAATTCACACAAGATTCTCTAGCTTTAGAAGAATCACGTCGAGACAGCTTGGCAAAATTACCAGAAACAGCAACTACGTCTACTCAAACCACTATTGCAACTTTACCTGATTCCATTCAGCAGTTACAGCTAGCGGGTAAATTTGGTGTCTTTGCACCTGCTGGGTCAGGGACAGAACAAGAACAAGTCTTGGAAAATGATAACTTTAAAATCACCTTTACCAACAAAGGAGGACGGATAAAAGAAGTAGAACTGAAAGGTTATCTAAAAGCTATTGAAAACGATGACGAAGAACGTACCAAAAGCTATGTTCCCGTTAAGCTATTAGAAGATGAAAAAAATCAGTTTGAGTATTTAATTCCTGTTGGAAATGTTTCCGCAGGCGCAGTGAGCACCGCAGATTTATATTTTACCCCTCAAATCAGTGGTAATACCATCAGCTTTAAAGCCAACACCTCAAATGGTGGCTATTTTGAGCAAGTTTACACCATTGACGATCAGTTTTCAATTGATTACAACGTGAAAATGCAAGGCCTGAGCGATATGTTAAGTCGTTCTGCTAAAGATATTCAGTTGCAATGGGTCAATTATCTAGATAAAATTGAGTTGAATACATGGTTTGAAAGAACTTATTCCACGGTATATTTTAAAGAAACCGATGATGACCCTGATTATTGTAGTTGTCGAGGGGATGATGATGAAAACGTTGATAGTCCTGTAAAGTGGGTGTCTGCCGCCAACCAGTTTTTTAATACCTCTTTGGTAGCGGATAATAGCTTTAATGCCGTTGCATTAGATGTGCAAATGGGAGGTGAAGAGGATGACGATTTAAAGAGAATTCAAGCAGATATGACCATTCCACTAAATGATGTAAATGGAACTGGTTTCAGTATGAAAATGTATGTTGGACCAAATGATTTTGATGCTTTAAAAGCATATTCTGATGGTTTGGAACAAATTATTCCTTATGGTTGGAGTATTTTTGGAACGATAAACCGATATGTGATTCGTCCATTTTTTGAGTTTTTATTGAGTTTTATTAGTTCTAAAGGATTGGTTATTCTACTGTTGACGTTCATCATCAAAATGGTATTGTATCCATTTACCTATAAGATGCTGTATTCGCAGCAAAAAATGGCTGCATTAAAGCCACGTATGGCGAGTATGAAGGAAAAGTATAAAGACGATGCTCAAAAACAGCAAATGGAAACTATGAAGATGTATCAAGAATATGGTGTTAGTCCGCTCGGTGGTTGCTTGCCCATGGTCATGCAAATGCCGATTTGGTACGCCTTGTTCCGTTTTTTCCCCTGTTCTATTGATTTTAGACAGGAAAGTTTTTTGTGGGCGGATGATTTATCTTCTTATGATGCATTCTTTCATCTACCATTCGAATTGCCGTTTAATATGGGAGATCACTTGAGTTTGTTCGCTATTCTTTGGGCAGTTTCCATGGTTTTATATACCTACTATAATTCTAGGCACATGGATATGTCAGCCAATCCAGCTATGAAATATGTGCAGTATGGTATGCCAGTTATGTTTTTTGGATTTTTTAATGCCTATGCTGCAGGTTTGACTTGTTATATGTTTTTTAGTAACTTATTGAATATTACGCAATATATTTTTACCAAAGAAGTCATTATAGATAAGGATAAAATTGAGCAAGAACTAAAAGATTATAAAAAGAAACCTAAGAAAAAAGGTGGCTTTTCAGAACGACTTCAAAACGTGATGGAAGAGAGCAAACGCTTACAAGCACAGCAAGAAGCTGCTAAAAAAAGAAAGAAGAAAAAATAAATAACCCAAGTTGCGGATCATGGAAAGAAAAGAAGCCCGCCTGACCGTCGGGCAGGGATATTTTTGAGAAAAAGTGATTATCAATAAAATTACTAAATGAATCAAAAATGGACGCCTGTCTGCCGAAGGTATGGTTTTTTCTTTCTCAAGAACATGATCCGCAACTTGAATTAAATACATAAAATATAAATTTTAAAAAAGCAATAGATTCAATTTCTGATCTATTGCTTTTTTTCTAACTAGCTACTATGCCAATCATCCCCGAATCATCTTATCAAGCACCTTTATTTCTACAAAATAATCACCTAAATACGATTTATGCGGGGCTTTTTAGAAAAGTTAAAGGATTGTCTTATACTCGTGAACGAATCATCACCCCTGATGATGATTTCATTGATTTAGATTGGTCGAGGAAAGGAAATAAACAGCTTTTGATTGTTTTACATGGTCTCGAAGGCAGTGCAGACCGACCGTATGTTCGTGGATTGATAAAATGGGCAAACGCCAACGGATGGGACGGAGTCGGTAAAAATTTTAGATGTTGTAGTGGCGAACCCAATAAACAAAAACGGGTGTACCATTCAGGCGCATCTGATGATTTAGAAGTGGTCGTCAATCATATTTTACAGAACTATCAATACGAGAAAATTGCTTTGGTGGGATTTAGTTTGGGTGGAAATGTAGTACTCAAATATGTTGGTGAGCAAGGAAAGAACATCCACCCAAAAATTAAGGCAGCAGTGGGTGTTTCTGTTCCATGTGATTTAATTGGTTGTCGAACTCGTTTTGAAAAATGGGATAACAAACTTTATGTTCAACGTTTTTTGGTTTCATTATTTGAAAAAATAATGCTTAAAAAAGATAAATATCCTGATGCTGTGGACTACGACCGTTTACTAAAAGTTAAAACGATTTGGGAGTTTGATAATATTTTTACGGGCCCAGTTCATGGATTTGAAGGTGCAGACGATTATTACCTAAAATGCCGAAGTATTAATGTACTAGATCAAGTTGCCATTCCGACATTGCTGCTAAATGCCAAAGACGACTCTTTTTTAGGTGAAACTTGTTTTCCATACAACATAGCTGAGGAACATCCACACTTTTATTTAGAAACACCTGAACACGGCGGACACGTAGGCTTTACAACTTTTGGTAACAATGGATTTTATTGGACTGAACATCGAGTTATGAAGTTTATTAGAAAGCATTGTTCCTAAATATTCGTTAAAAGTATAATAAATCATCAAAAAAAAGCTAATTTGATTGTTTAATTGTAATAGCAACTTCGTTACTCCATTTTTATAAATATTAATCCAATACTTGTCCAAGAATCAAACAAATATTACGGAAGACAGTCTCCAAGAAGACCCTAAACCTCGAAGCTACTGGCAGCTCTTTCGACGGGTCATCCTTTTCTTTTTATTTCTGTATATCGTAGTATGTTTTGGGTTATTTTTTGTTGTAAAAAATGAACGGTTCCAAAATTATATTATTGGTGAAGTGACAACCGAGTTGTCCAATCGGTTAAATACGAAAGTCGAAATAGATCATTTCAAATTAAGTTTGTTCGATCAAGTGGCGTTCAATGGTTTTTATGTAGAAGATGAATTGACTAAAGATACGCTGTTATTTGCCAATACACTGACAGTCAACTTGAATACTAGCCTCCAAAATATTCTTCAACAAAAAGTCGTCATTAATGATATTTCAATCAATGATGCTAATATTAGGATTCGTCGAGATGCAGAAGAATTTAAACACAATATTGAGTTATTATTAGCTAAGTTGGCAAACGACTCTCCACAAAAAAAGAAAAAAAGAAATCAAAGAAATGCCTTTGAATTAGATTTAGATATGTTGTATCTGGATAATGTCCGTTTTTTTAAAAGTGATATTATGCGAGGCGAGGACATGGATGTTTATGTAGATTTCATGTCAGTTGAAGTAGACGAATTAGATTTTGAACACAAATATATTGCTATTGAAAGTGTTGAAATCAATAGTATTCAAATGGATTTGGTGCAATATGGTCGTGATGAAACGTTCTTCGATTATTGGTATAATTTTGCACCTACAACGGATAGCACTACGATTATTTCAGTTGATCCAACATTCGATTCAGATTCTACCATAAACAAAACATTCGTCTATTCTATCAAAACGGTCAATCTCTGCCAAGGGGCTTTCTTTTTTGATAATGATCGTATTGAACCCATCAGAAATTCGCCTAGAAACATCTTAGATTATGAGCATTTGAGTGTTGTCAACATCAACGGTACGGCAACTGACTTCCATTTTGAAAATAGAGAATTTTCGGGACAATTAGCTAATCTGTCATTTAAAGAAACAAGTGGTTTTCAACTCAACCAGTTGGCTGTAGATTCTGTTATTGTTTCTCCACTTCGAGTAGAATTGTATAATGTTAATTTAGATACACCCGATAGTAATATTGGCGATACTCTAAAATTCAGTTATGAAACCTATGAAAGTTTTATGACCTTCAAGGACGATGTTCGAATGGATATTCGTTTTAATAACTCCACGGTTGCCGTTAAAGATATTACGACCTTTATTCCCAAACTAAAAGAAATTACGTTTTTTAAGGAAAATGAAAATGAGTTATTAGAATTAGATGGACGGTTTACTGGAAAAATTAATAATCTAAAGGGACGAAATTTAGACCTGAATCTTGGTGGTAACACGTATATAAAAGGAGATTTTCGATCTAGAAATTTAGCGGTCAGAAACGAGGAATATATCAATTTGAATCTCGAAAAACTCCAAACTACAATCCCTTCGTTAAAAGAACTCATCCCAAATTTAAACTTACCATCGAACTTCGATAAGTTAGGAAATATTGATTTTAGTGGGAAGTTTAATGGTTTCTTTATTGATTTTGTTGCTTATGGTGAACTCAACACCGATTTGGGTCGAAGTACATTAGATATGCAGATGAAGTTCAACGATAGTCGTGCCAATGCTAGCTATAACGGAGACTTAGAACTGATTGATTTCGATTTAGCAACTTGGGCTAATAATCCTGATTTTGGAATTGTAACGTTTAAATCTCAGGTAAAAAATGGGGTAGGATTGACCCTTGAAACAGCGGATGCTGCACTGTTTGCAACAATTGAAAAATTTCCATTCAAAGGTTATACTTATCGAAATTTGACGATGGAAGGATCGTTACGTCAAAACTTTTTTGATGGAGATTTTAGTATTCAAGATGAAAATATTGACCTTGGGTTTACAGGAAAAATCAATTTTGAAAGTGGTACTCCTATTTATGATTTTGATGCAACTATTAAAAAATTGGATTTACAGACTCTAAATTTGACACCACAAAACTATGCCGTTTCTGGAAATTTTGATCTGAATATGCAAGGCAATAACCTTTCGGATATGCAAGGACAAGCCAATATTGACTCCCTATCTTTTGTTCATAACGATACCAGTTTTTATAAAATTGATACTATTGTCATTTCTTCCACTTTAGATGAGTTGGAGAATAAACATTTTGAAGTCAATTCTGAAGTGGTAGACATTACGGTAAATGGTTCTTTTGATATTCAAAAAGTTCCCAATAGTTTGAAAGATTATTTAGTTGAGAAATATCCTAACTTCGCTCAAAAATTTAATATTAATCCGTCCAACCGAGGAATTGTTTACAAAGAATTTGATTTTAATGTTTTTATTAAAAATTCTAAAAATCTGACGCAGTTAATCGATCCAAAATTAGATACTTTAAAGGATATTAAATTGGTAGGGTACTTAAATAATGAGATAGATTCATTGGTATTAGATTTAGAAATTCCAAAACTTCGATATGGACAATTTTTGCTTAAAGATATTATCTTTATCGGTGAGGTCAACAGTGAGTTTTCAGAATATAACGCAGGGATTTATAGTACTATTTTGAATAATAAAACACAATTTAAACCTGTCAATTTATTAGCTTTAGTAGAAGACGAAACCGTTTCGTTTAGTTTCAATTCGGTCAATTTTACGGAAGTTTTGGATAATATCAATATCAATGGAGCATTGAGTTTAACAGATGACGATTTGTTTCAGATTAGTTTCTTACCATCTAATTTGGTGTTTTTAAACGAAAAATGGAACATTAATCCTGCCAACTATGTCCGTTTCGGGAATAATTCTATTTATACAAGAAATTTCAGATTAACTAATAATGAGAAAGAAATACGTTTGGAGACTTTAGGAAAAAGAGGTTTGTCTTTGAATGTTGAAAATTATAATCTTGGATTTATTAATGATTATTGGACATACGACAAACTAATTTTTGATTCAGATTTTACCCTAAAAGCAAGTACCAAAGACGTATTCAATTTAACTGATCTTGAGGCAGAAATTGTTGCGGATACTTTTAAAGTAAATAATGATGATTTTGGTGTACTACAAGTGAAAGCCTCTACTCCAAGTCTAAAAAGTAAAATTGATGGATATATCAGCTTAACCGACGATCATCAGCAATTGTTAGCGGAAGGCTATTTCATTCCAAAAGGAGCATCTATCTATACCAAAAGGAAAGTGGTCGCACCTAATTATTTTTCAGTGGATGTAGGTGTGAACGATTACCCGATTGATATTTTAGAGTATTTTATTCCTAATGGAATTTCTGAAACAGTCGGTACATTTAATGGAGATTTTTCCCTTTTCGGGCAACCCAATCAACCAAATATAAAAGGAGCATTGACTTTTTATAATGGTGGAATTAATATTGATTATTTAGGTACTCGATACTTTTTTGATAATCAAACCGCACGTTTGAGCAATACGATGTTTGATGGAACGGGTGCTGTTTTGACAGATAAGTACGGAAATAAAGGGAATATATTTGGTGGGATTGCTCACGATAACCTTAAAAACCTAAGACTATCTGCTCGTATTGAAACGGATCGTTTATTGGCTTTAGATACCAAAAAAGAAGATAATCCTATTTTTTATGGAACGGCACTAGGAAGTGGGGTTATTGACTTTACTGGACCTTTTAGAGCTGCTAATATTGTTGCAAATGCGGTTACAGGCGCAGGAACTAAGATTATCATTCCGATCAATTATGAAAAAGATGGTTCAGAAGTAGATTTTATAGAATTTGTAGATCGTAGCAAGGTGGAAGTTACCGATTTAAGTGCGTTTGAGATCAAAGGTTTGAACTTAGAATTGAATCTGACGATGACTGAACAGGCTGAAACACAATTGGTATTTGATGAACAAGCAGGTGATATTATCAAGGGTTTTGGTGATGGTAATATTCGGATGGTGATTGCCCGAACGGGTGATTTTAAAATGTATGGAGACTATATTGTAGATCATGGCGACTATTTATTTACTTATAAAGTGCCAAGCATAGATGTGCCCTTAATCAACAAACGATTTATCGTTAAAGAAGGAGGAACGATCAATTGGAATGGTGATCCATTAAACGCTGAAATCAATTTAGAGGCAGAATATAAAGGCGTTTTGGCGTCTCCCTACAATTTGGTTTCTGAATTTCTAGATGGTACGGGAGATGAAAATTTGTTATCTAGTGCCCGAAGAAATTCAAGAGTAGATTTAAAAATGTTGCTGACAGGGCAACTCGAAAAACCTGATATAAAATTTGATTTAAACTTTCCTGATTTAATTGGTCGTATAAAAACGTTAACGGATAATAAAATCCGTTTGTTAAAACAAGATCCGTTAGAATTAAATCGTCAAGTATTTGGACTTATTGTTATCGGTGGATTTTTACCTTCGGGACAAGGGTTTATCGCCGATCAAACCGATGTGTTGATTAACAATACACTTTCACAAGTGGTTTCTAATCAATTATCGAGTTATATTACCGAATTTATACGAGAATCCATTGATGATGACGGGCCTATTTCTGGGATTGACTTTGACGTAAATTATAGTGAATATTTATTAGACAATCTGGAAGTTGGAGATTTAGATGATATTAATCGTGGAAAAGAATTGTCCGTTCGTCCTCGATTTTATTTCTTAGATGATCGATTAACCTTAGATATTGGTGTGGGCATTGGTTTACAAAATAACGAAGAATTGGCTGGGGCAACGAGCCGTTTAAATTCTCAAGATGTTGTTTTTGAATTTTCAATCACCGAAGATAGACGTTTAAAAATCCGAGCCTATAACCGTTACGAACAGACCATTGCAGGTTTGCTCAATCGAACAGGATTGGGGCTTACATATCGTCGAGAATTTGATACCTTTAAAGAACTATTTAAGAGAAATAAATCTAAGAAAAACGAAAAGAAGAATAAAATTAAAAAGAAGTAATATTAGTCTTTATTGATTTACTTGCACATCCAAATAAACGGCTAAATGATCGCTGTAACCACCATAGTACTTTTCTCCACCGTACGTTTTGTTGGGACGATATGTCTTTAGTTTATTGTGATAAAACATGACTTCCTTAGCGTTATACACTTGAAATTCAGTCGTTTGTATTTTAGAAGTTCCATTTAAAGTAGAAGCTGAAACGATGAACTGATCCAACATATTCCATTCTTTCGTTTTGTAATAGTAGTACGATCCTTTTCCTTTTTGATCCATAGCAGCACTACAATTTACCAAATCTTTCTTAGATATATTAGTTGCATCTGTCTTTGCTTGAAGAACCTGCGTCAAACTCTCGTTATCTGTTTCGTCGTTAAAATCACCCATGATAAATAAGGCGGCTTCTGGATTTTTTAGCTGAATAGCGTCTATTTTTTTTCGTAGAACCTCAGCTACAAATTTACGTCTAGGTTCGCTTTCTTTTTGACCACCATATCTTGAAGGCCAATGGTTGACAAAGAAATATGACAATTGACCATTGAATTCTCCTTCGACATATAAAATATCACGTGAAGTATAATTTTTTACAATACGATTCGGGAAGTTAATACGAATTTTATCAGCATTTTTAAATTCAAATTCATCTTTTTTATATAATAATGCTACATCAATACCTCGCATGTCAGGTGATTCATAATGTACAATTTCGTAGTTGTGATTTTTTAAAGATGTTTTTTGAACCAAATCTTCCAAAACGGCTCTATTTTCGACTTCCGATAATCCGATAATGGAAGGATAGCTCATACCTTCAAAAACAGATGCCAATTTATTTAATTTTTTATTGTAACGATCTGTTGTCCATTTCTTCTTCCCAAGAGGTGTAAATTCTTCATCTAGTTTATCTACATTATCTAACGTATCAAATAAGTTTTCCACATTATAAAAAGCAAAACGATATTCATCATCTTGTAATTTATGATCGTCAGTAAAGTTATTTGTTTTAGATTCTTGATTGATTTCGCTTTTAGAATCTACAGATTTTTCATTTTCAGAAGAAGTAGGGTTTTCAAAACAAGCAACCGCAAAAAGAACAGAAAAAACTCCAAATATTAACTTATTCATCAATTCAATTTTTTTGAAATCAAATGTACCATAAATGTATTTGGATAAAGAAGAAAGCATAATTTTATTGTTTATTTGAAGAGCTACAAAATAGATTCCAATTTATAATAACGGAGAATCAGAATATTTATTTTGTACACAGAATATTCTTTTGACATACAAAAGCCTATTCCTTCAATTGAAAGAATAGGCTTAAATATACATTTTAATTTTTGAGCTATTTTTCCCCCTTACCAACAGCTTCCATTGGTTCAGTTGATGTGGAGGTTGTTTCTTTATTTTTAACATATTTTTCCAACCATTCGTCTTGTTCCCACAACATGTGCATGATAGACTCCTTAGCCGCATAACCATGACTTTCTTTAGGTAGCATGACTAGGCGAACCGTAGCACCCAAACCTTTTAAAGCATTAAAATATCGCTCACTTTGCATTGGATATGTACCACTATTATTATCTTCTTCACCATGAATTAACAATAATGGCGTTTTCATTTTATCACAGTGCATGAAAGGCGACATGTTGTAATATACTTCTGGTGCTTCCCAGTAATTCCGTTCTTCACTTTGGAAACCAAACGGTGTTAAAGTTCGATTATAAGCACCCGAACGAGCAATACCCGCTGCAAATAAATCAGAATGTGTGAGTAAATTAGCCGTCATAAACGCACCATAAGAATGCCCACCTACAGCAACTCGATTTCGATCAATGTAACCCAAATCATCAACGGCGTCAATAGCTGCTTTAGCATTTGAAACCAATTGTTTAATGAACTGATCGTTGGGTTGATCGTCACCTTCGCCAATGATGGGAAAAGCGGCATCATCCAACACCACATAACCACGATTGACCCAAAAAATAGGTGATCCATACCACGGATACGTAAATTCGTTAGAAGAAGAAGTTACCTGAGATGCACTATTTTTATCTTTAAATTCCCGAGGATATGCCCACATAATCATCGGCATTTTTTCTTTTTTCTTTTTATCGTAACCTACTGGTAAATAAAGCGTTGCTGATAGTTCTAGACCATCTTCACGTTCGTAAGTAATGACTTCTTTATGAACATCCTGAATAGCTTTAAACGGATTTTTAAATGCGGTTACGGGTGTTAATTTTTTAGTATCAATATTTCGGAAATAATAATTCGGATATTCATTTTTAGATTCTAACATAGTCAGAATTTTACCTTCTTCTATATCAATAGCAGAAATCAAGGTCTCCAACTGGTCATTATTATTGGATTCATATATCCGAACAGCTTCTTTGTTCGTAATATCATATGCATCCACAAAAGGTTTTTTTCCTTCATCTGAAAATCCGTCACCAAGCAAGAACAGACTATTTTTATATAATTCCAGCACCCGTCTTCCATACTCATTTCTAGTCACCACAAAATCTCCTGGATCACTATAACGATCTTGGTAATTTCGAGAATTGAATAAATAGGGTTTTTCATCTGCATTTGATGGATTAAATATACTTGTATTCAGCTCTCTCGTATTCCACCAATAATCGTAAACAACTGCTAATTCATCCGTTCCCCACATGATACTGTTGTAACGTTGTTTGGTTTTAATTAAACTTCGTTTCGGTTGATCGAAAGGAACGGCTTGCTCAAAAACTTCGTCTCGATAGTCAACTTTGACCTCAGGATCACCTCCGTCCAAAGCCTCAGCCCAATACAGTGTATGTGCTTTATCTGCACGCCAATTGATCGAACGAGGGCCTTTTCTAGTAGACATAAACCCTTTAGGTAAATCTTCTAAAAGCGGCGTTTCTAAAAACTTTTTAATGAATGTTCCGTCTTTTGCATAAATATTCGTTTCAGAAGGAAAACGATTGTAAGGGACTAAATAAGAGAAAGGTTCATGCACGGTTGTTACTTTCAAATATTCACCGTCAGGAGAAAAGGTAACGTTACTATACATTTTGGAGTCCATCCATTTAGAAGACGTACCATCCATATTAATTTGCCATAATTCAGATTTGGCGAGTTGCTTAAAATTAAACTCATCATTGGGATTTTTTAATAAATCTTGATAAGTTCTATTTTGAGCTTTTTTACCATCATTAGTAGATATCGTAGGTCCTTTTGGAACGGCCGTTTCACTATCAATTAATGTAGCTTTGTCCTTTGGAAGTGCCGTTATCAAAATAGCAGAATCATCTTTAAACCAGTTGATGGCATCCCCCATGTTGGCATTGATAATCCCATCCGTTAGTTTTTTAGCTAGACTTTTCTGAACATCCAATACCCATAATTCGACACCCGTTTCAGTTGTGTTGGTAAAAGCCATTTTTTGTTGATCGTGCGACCAAGAAAAATTGGTCAATCTCATATTGGCGGATAACCCTTTGACATCGGATTCTTTATTGCTTGCAATATCTAATACTTTTAAATCGTAGTAATATCTAGCACGACTCGAAATATTCGTGATTGGATTGATTCTTAGTCCGGCCAATCGCATTTCAGTTTCGGACAGTTCGTCAATACTTTTAAAATTAGCTCGATACAATAAAATAGCCTTTGTTCCCTTACTATTTATTCTGATAGAAGGAGCTAGCGAGGCATCTGCCAACACCATAATGTCTTCGTGTGGTGTTTGATAAGATAAATTCTGTTGGGCGTCGAGCATAGTAATCGTAAAGAATGTTAAGGTGAATAGGAGTAAATTTTTCATAACTATTATATTTAAGTTCTTGATTAAAACAAAAAAACTGAATACTAAAATGAATAAGTATTCAGTTTTTTCAAACTACGTTTTAGTGCCTAAATATAACACATTATAAATTAAGATACGAAGTACTCTGGTAAAAAGGCATTTGGTAGATTAGTGGATGGTCAAATTAATTATTTTTTGTATTTGATAGTAGACTAATTCACTAATTACCTAGTACCTATTTACCTCCAAGCTGCGATGCAATTTGGGTTACATTCTAATTATTTTCCAGTAGGAATAGAGGCTTGATATTCTTGCCAAGTGGTC
>JAHDFQ010000032.1:1352-4806 GCA_020628085.1 Saprospiraceae bacterium | reverse complement strand
ACATTCTAATTATTTTCCAGTAGGAATAGAGGCTTGATATTCTTGCCAAGTGGTCGTTTTGTATAATTCTTCTCCTGCAAATTTTAATTCAGGCAACAATTGTTCTGGTTTTTTATATCCTGGAGATACCATAATTCGCTCATACTTTTCATTTAGAAAAACGAAGGATGGATAACTCATTTTTCCTTCTAAAAGGGAATACGCCAACATGTGAATACCGTTTCGACCTGCTTCACGCCAAGAAAACGTCTGTCCATCGTAGGTAATGTCTTCTTTTTGCTCTGCGTTTAATTTGATAGGATAAAAGTTCTCATTCAAATATTGGGCAACTTTAGGATCTGTAAACGTTTTTTTATCCATGACTTTACACCAGCCACACCAGTTGGTATATACATCAACATAGAATTTTTTCGGTGTTTTTTTATTAGCAGCTACTGCTTCTTCCCAAGTGTACCACTTCACGGGCGATTCACCAATATCATTAGCACTCGATGTCGTAAAAGAATATATTGCCGTTAAACTTAAAAGAAATCCGAATAGGAAAAGAACCTTTTTCATGGAATTGAATTTAGTTGTTGTAGTTTTATGCAACTACATGATTTAAAGTATAATACGAATATACATGAAATAACGAAGCCAAAAAATAAGAGGTTTCGATTTTAAGAAATATTTAATACTAAAAAAGGGGAGTATCTCCTTAAATTCAAATAGATGAGTAAAAAGAAAAAGATTGTCGTAGGAGTAGCCGGTTCAAGCGGGTCAATTTACGCAAAAGTTCTATTTGATCGACTTTTGTTAGTGAAAGATCAATGGGAAAAAGTTGGTGTAGTGATGAGTAACAATGCTAAGTTCAACTGGAAATTGGAGTTAGAAAACGAAGACTACGACAAATATCCTTTTGATTTTTATGAAAAAAATGACTTCATGGCACCATTCGCTTCTGGTTCAGCCCAGTATGATACCATGATTGTTTCCCCTTGTTCTATGGGGATGATGGCACGTATTGCAACGGGTGTGTCAGACGATCTAATGACCCGTGCTGCCGATGTGATTTTCAAAGAACGCCGACGATTGATTCTTGTACCAAGAGATACACCTTACAGTTTAATTCACATTAATAATATGAAAACGATCACCGAAGCTGGTGGCATTATTTGCCCTGCTTCCCCTTCTTTTTACAGTAATCCAACCACTTTTGAGGAACTGGTCGCCACCGTTATTGATCGGGTCATTGATTTAGCAGGTTTCGATATCAATAGCTATCGTTGGGGAGAATAAATCAATATTTATATTCAATTTGCTCTTTTATTTGTCCATAGTTTTATAATTTTATGTTAGAAAACATTCAATTACTAAACTAAAACAAAAGGGTATGGCTATTGTCCAAAAAATCAAATCTCCTTTCTTATTTTTATTCTTTTCTTTTTTTATATCTAATGCTGTTTATTCTCAGTGTGTTGGAACGAATCAAGTAGAAGTGTGTGAATTAGAAGCTACACTTTCAAATGTAGAAAATGCTGTAATTATTGAGGATTTTTCACAAATTCAAGGTACAGTTAGTGGTCAAGCAACTGGTGTGGGATCTCCTTTAGTTATTCAAGCAACTGGAATTGGTGAAATAGAAATGGATGTAACTTTATCATTTGTTTGGGATCAAGGTATAAATATTAACTGGATTCATGGAGTTGGATTTGAAAGTTCAGAAGGGTTTACAGTTGCTCAGGGTAATGTCCCAGGGTCAGGATGGATTTTTCAAAATAGTATCACAGGATGTTGTTCTGGTATGACATATGGACCAGGATATTATTTTGATGGAACAAACTCAACCTCGATGTGTTGCGGTGAAGCGATGGAAGGAAACCCTGCTGATAATTATGGAATTAGCTGTACTACAGGATGTGGATCATTTACTTTTAACATAAAATATTGTCCTACAAATATTAGTACAATAAACGAATCCATAACTTTCATATTAACAGATGACGGCGAAACTGGCGATTGGAATCAACCAGCATGGGGTACATTTTATTTGAATTTTCCCATTACGATTCTACCAGCCGATGATGTTACAACTGGAAATGATGGATCAGATATTGAAGGTGAAAATATTGTTTATTATTGTGAGGGTGATTCCGTTCTGCTTGGACTTAATCAAGAATTTAATCAATATACTTGGAGTACAGGTTCAACCGAAGATTCTATTTATGTTACACCAAATGCAGATTCTACACAATATTTGGTCACTGTTCAAAATGATATTGGTTGTGAGGTGGTGGTAGATTTCTTAACAGTTATCAATCAATCAGATGATTGTGTACCTATCATGGTGGAATTTGGTAACTCTTGTACAGAAATTGAAGTCATTGTTAGTCTAAATAATCCTAATTCTGATCCAAATCGAGATACAAAAATTATTGTTACAGATGAAAACGGCATTATCATAGATATTCAAGATTACGATAATACGCCTATTTCTATATTTTTTGAAACGGAAGGCATCTTTACGTTTTACGAATTTGATTATCTGATATCTGATTTTCCGAACTTACCTAGTATCAATGATAATATTTCTATTATTGATTGTTCTAATAATTGTTCTTTAGAAAGTGTTGATTTAGAAATTGATAATGATACACCAAACGAGTTATTGGGTTCTGATGATTGTCAAAATGCGCCTTTTGTAACTTTTTGTGGCTCAAATACTTGGATATTGAATACAAATCCTGATGGGTTAAATTATACGAGTGATGATTCTGTCCCTACTGTCAATTGGTGTGGAAATAATTGGGAACGTGAAAACGACCAGTGGTTAAGATTTACCTCGTATTCAGATAAACTCACATTCAGGATTAATATGTCGGATTGTAACTCTAGTACAGGAGTTGATTTGGCCTGTTATGCCCAAGATGCTGGTGGTTGTTCTAGTTCTCCTTTAGCCTGTATCAGTAGAAAACGTTCCAGTGCTGAATCATTCGATTTTCAAATAACTGGACTAACAGAAGAATCGGATTATTTATTAATGATTGATGGAATAGATGGAGAAAACTGTCCATTTACGCTTGAAATTATTGATGGAAATACAAATGGTATCGTTGCCGATATTATAATGGATGCCCCTGTTTGTTCTGGAATAGAATCTTCCACTTTAGAAGGTGTTGCTCCAAGCGGAGCAGATTTTGAGTATTCTTGGACTACAGAAAATGGAAATATCATTTCTGGACAAAATACGTTATTTCCAATAATCAATAAGTCAGGCGAGTACATATTCACAGTCAGTAATACAGCTACTTGTTGTTTTGTGTCTGCTACAGTAACTGTACCCGAAAGTTCAAACCAGCCTGTTGCTGTTGCTGCCGCAAATATCAATCCTTGTGATCCAAATAATTCAGTTACGTTAAGTGCAGAAGGGTCAACGTTGAATGACCAAAATAATAACTATTCTTATGATTGGACA
>JAHDFQ010000032.1:0-1252 GCA_020628085.1 Saprospiraceae bacterium | reverse complement strand
AGTACAAACTTAAGTACAGTCGATGGTACTTTTAGCGGTACTCAAAGTACTTTTACGGATACTCCATGCTCAACATACGAAATAACACAAACTTGGTCTGGTACACCAGATTGTGGAGCGACGATAACCCATTCTCGAATAATAACGGTTACTCCTTCACCCGCATATTTCTTGAATCCACCTTTTGATAGAGAATTAGATTGTGGTGCATCGCTTCCCAATGTAAATGCACTTCGTTTCACTAATAATGAAAATGGACAATGCCAAATAGATACATTCATTGAACCCATTGTATCAGGACATTTTGGCGTATGTGGTGGTGAAATTCAATATACTTGGGAAGCCACTGACCCTTGTGGACAAGTAGTTTCTTATACGCAAACCATCATAAGCAATTGTAACTCTGCAACTCCAATTATAGGAGCGGATGATTGTGAAGATGCACCATTAATTCCACTTTGTAATATTGATAATTGGAGTGGAAATACTAATCCTGAAGGTATTTCATATACCATAGGAGGAACTATTCCTCTATTTGGATGGTGTGGTAACAGTTGGTCTATTGAAAATAACCAATGGATAGCATTTACTGCCCATAAAGAAAATTTGATAATAGGAGTCGATATAGAAGATTGTGATTTCAATTCTGGTATTCAAATGGCTACCTATAAAGCTGGGGATGGATATCTTAATACAGGAGGGATGGGGTCGTGTGTAGGACAACAAAATTCTTGTATCGGTTACCAGACTGGAGAGTTCACTTATTTTGAATATAATTTATTAGGTTTAATACCAGGTGAAGTTTATTTGATTATGATTGATGGATTTGGAGGTGACAACTGCCCTTTTAAATTAAATATAGTTGATGGTGGGTTTAACGACATAACAGCCAACGCTAATGTATCAGGTGCTATTTGTGATGGTGTTGAGAACGCAGCTACCTTAAACGGAATAGGTTCATCAACAGGTAATAACTACGAATATTTTTGGGATACAGACGATGGAAATATTATTTCAGGAGCAACTAGCTTGTTTCCAGTGATTGACCAATCGGGAGAATATGTATTAAAGGTTACGGATATTACAACTTGTTGTGTTGAAATGGATACTGTAATTGTTGCAGGAAGTTCGAATCCACCAATTGCAATCGGAACAGCAATAGTCGAGTCTTGTGCTTCGAATGGTGTGGTATTGTTTAGCGCAGAAGGTTCATCCGTGAGCAATAGTAATATGAGTTTTGAATATTACTGGA
>JAHDFQ010000259.1 GCA_020628085.1 Saprospiraceae bacterium | reverse complement strand
ATTAATTAATTTTCAACTATGAAAGAGGGTCGTTTGACTGGCAAATATATTAGACAGATGCGCACGGAAAAAAAACTGTCACAAGTCGATTTGGGGAAATTGATTAATAGGCGCCCTGAACGTATTTGCGAATGGGAACAAGATACTTACTCTATCAAACTTGACGTCTTTCTGGAAATAGCTGACGCATTAAAATTCAAAAATTTCAATAAACTTTTTCGCAAATAAAAGTCTAAATAAAGGATTCTTATAAGTTATTATTATGAAAAACATTTTAGTATTAGTATTAGCCTCTGTTATTGTTTCATGTAAGCAAGACAACAGAATGTACGAAAAAATCGATTTTCAAACCGAATACTTGTTTGATTCCGAAATCGAAAACAAAATTTTATCCGACACTACTGAGAACTCACATTTTGGGAGCGGTTTTAAGTATCAAATCGGCGCTGCTGATTATGCTACCAAAGGTAACTACGAAAGTGCCCTAGCTACTTGGGATTTGGCAATGGGCACATCTCAAAAGAATTACACCCAATCTCAGATTGATTCAATAAATGGACTTTACAGAAAGGTAAACGCTATCGATTATATTACTGAAGAAGCTAAACAAAATCAAGTTCTAATAATAAATGAAGCACACCATAATTCTAGGCATCGAGTTTTTACAAAATCGCTACTACAAAAACTTTACGATAATGGTTATAAAAATATCGGATTTGAAGCCTTGACAAATGGAAAAGACAAAGACTCTTTATTGAATATCAGAAAATATCCTATCCAAAAAACAGGGCATTATATTAAGGACCCACAATTTGGAGATATGTTAAGAACAGCATTAGAAATTGGCTATCACGTCTTTTCATATGAAGATACTACCGATGCAAACGGAAGAGAAAGAGAAATCCAACAAGCAAAGAATATTCAACGGGCGATAGAGGGTAAACCCAAAGAAAAGTTTCTTATACATTGTGGATTTGCACATGCACTAGAAGGCAACTATTCAGCCTGGGGAAAAGCTATGGCAGGTAGGCTAGCCGAATACACAGAGATTGACCCTTTAACTGTCTATCAAGTTTACTATTCAGAAAAAAGCAAACCTGAATTTAATCATCCCTTATTAAAAGCACTTGATTTAACAGAATCGACAGTTCTTATATATGAAAATGATAAACCTATGAAATATGAATACGGTGAGAGCTTTTCCGATGTTTCAGTTTTACATGCGAATACTAATTATGAGAATGGTAGACCGAATTGGCTATTCGATAACGGAAATAAAGCAACTCAGTTAAGTCTAAAAGGTATAGATATTTCTTTTCCGGTTATGGTCTTGGCTTATAAAAAAGGAGAAGATATTCAAACTGCAGTACCGATGGATATAGT
Source organism: Saprospiraceae bacterium (assembly GCA_020628085.1). Classification (GTDB taxonomy): domain Bacteria; phylum Bacteroidota; class Bacteroidia; order Chitinophagales; family Saprospiraceae; genus JAHDES01. The sequence continues at coordinate 2,811 of JAHDFQ010000259.1, read as the reverse complement.
AGAAGTTGAAAACAAAACTGACTTTGCCCTTCTTGCTTTAAGAGAAGGAGAATATGAAATTGTGGCTAAAAATCTAGATGGACATGCACGGAAATTCCAATTTCACGTAGAATAAATATTGCTAATAATTGCTCCTATAAAAGACCCTAGTTCATTCCTTAAAGTATAAATAAACGATTGTCGAATCACATTTAGGATGAAAAATAGTATACGTTCAAAAAACATAGTTAATATCAGCTTTTCACTGATTTTGATATTACTACTTTCAAGTTGCAATAAAAAACAGGATGAATTAAATACGGAAACTATAAGAGAAAAACCCATATTAAATGGATTATATAATGCAACACAGAATTATGACGGCTCAATCTATAAGCAAATTTGGATATTTTCAGATAACATGTTGTATACCTTGGAGAAAAGTATATCAGGCCAATATAGCGACGAATCTTTGGGACTTACCTATTCCTACAGTCATTTTTACTTACAACAAAGCAAAATGTTTATTTGTGGGCCAAAGAGGAACAATTCGCTTCTTCCTTTGCAGGAATGCAAACTAAAAAAGTACAATCCGGCATACGAAATTGTGAAAGTAGATACATTGACCTATTCGGCCTATGATTCAAAACAAATAGTCCATTTAAAGGTTTTGGATTATAATTCTGAAATAACTTTAGAGAAAACTGTCTTAGACACTATCAAAAGAGAAGTCAATGTAAAAGCTGACATATTTGAATACCTTGAAAAATAAAGATTAACCAAGAGTTTAAAATAAACGATTAAGTATGTCATTTCAAATTGGAAACAAAGTACAATACAAGGCCGGAATTCATCCGCAACTTTCATCTAATGTCTATGTTGTTATTGAGAAGGTTTCTGTCAATATTGCCAAACAGTATATAATAGGAGTAAGGAATATAGAGACAGGTGAAGAACTAATTAAGAACCCAGAGGACTTAGAAATATTGTAAAAGTTTAAAAAAACGATATTATTATTGAGAGAACAAAAGCTGGATTAGAATCTGCAAAATTGAGAGGTAAAGTTTTAGATAGGCGAAAAGGACTAACTCGTAAAGTTCAAATAAAGGATTAATTGTATTTATGTTAAGCAACATAAGAATACTTCATTACATTATAAGAAGTAAAATTTAATTATAAGTATTATGACCGTCAATATGAAGAAATAACAAATTCCATTAAAAGATATTTTGGCGAGTCCCTTTTTCGAGTATAAGACCAAACTAGTAGTTGGCTTAAAATTCAACTGTTGCAAATCAAAACGATTTTTTTTTAGATTTATCCGATGAGGCTTTTTAGCCTAAAATAATCAGCAATTAATAGTGCTATCTTTGTTGTTATTCTGTAATAAATTCCAATAATTACCATCCAAGTCACTGAAAGATGCTACTATACCAAAATCGCAAAATTGTGGTGATTTGATAAACTCAATTTCCGCTAATAACATTCTATTATAATCTTCCCAAAAGTCAAGTGTATCCAAACATAAACAAGTATTTTGCCCATTACCTGCATCATTCCGTTTTTCTAGATATATCTTTTTTTTCTTGACTAAAACTATTCCAATCTGTTCAGAATTTGGCGGTGAGATTATGACCCATCTATTTTCTGTATCAGCTTGGATAAAATCCTCCACCAAAATAAAATTCAATTTTTTTGTATAAAATTCAATTGCTTTACAAAAGTCTTCAACATTTATCTTAAGCAATATATTACGTCCAAGCATTGTCTAATCTATTTTGACACAATATATAAATTGTATTTCCGTGTTTTAACATTATAAAAAACAAGATTGACTATAAAGAATTCCGTATAAAACTTGGCTGACTACTTTTATCGGCTCGAAGTAGAATTACAAACTTATCATTAGTCGATAGATTTGACTGATATATTAATAATTATGGAAAATTTTATTCAATGCCTGATTATTAAACGTCTGGAGATGCATAGAATATACATCAGATTCATCATAAGTTAATGTAGTTAAGCAAGATTTTATACTCAAAATAATCCATCCAATAATTTTTATTTGCAAGAGACAATAACGATTAATGCTTTGTTGAGCGACTTATATTTCATTTTACTTGACACGGGAATATTTTATTATTGTTACTAATAAATTTGAATTAGTTAGCATTCGCTTAACGATTAACTGAAATTTGTATTTCAAACTTTATTTATGTTATTTACCCTGACATATGAATCGGTCGCAGAAAGAATATTAAGCGCCAAAGAAATGGATGGACTTTTGGCAACTGCACGTTCTAACAATATGAAATTGGCCGTAACTGGTTGTCTCATTTATTATATGGGCGGTTTTGTTCAGGTATTGGAAGGGGAGGAAGATATTATCTGGAGACTTTATGAAAAAATAAGAAAAGATTCTAGGCATAAAAATATCTATATGTTCTCCACCGAAAAAATCGAAAAAAGGGATTTCCCAAATTGGGGAATGGCCTATTATCCGATAGATGAAAATAACACAAATGATCAAGAATTCGAGCAATTTAAGAGAAACCTCCTTTTATTAGGGGATTTGATTGAGCCTGCCAACGTTACCGCGAGGCTTTTTTGGACAAGAATTAAATTACTGATCAGCTCGCCCCAGTTGTAAAATTTAAATTGGAGGTAATTAATTTTAAGTTGACGAAAAAATTCTACGTTGGACCATATTTTAATTATTAGATATTCGTATCGATTGATTTTTAGGACAGAATTGAGAATTTTGATTTGACCTATTCTAAAATAGTTATTTTTGGTTGTTATTTCAAAGTACAACATGATAGCAATAAA
>JAHDFQ010000031.1:32290-34408 GCA_020628085.1 Saprospiraceae bacterium | reverse complement strand
GTAATGTAATTATCGGTATTTGCTCTATTTTTTTCAAATACTAATTTAATCATTCTAAAAACAAAATTATATGGAAAATCAACACCTAATTGAAGAACCAAAAGAATCTATGTGGAGTGTGGCTCTAAAATATGGACTCATTGGCGGATTAGCATTAATGGTACTAAGTCTTATCATGCATTTATCAGGTATGGAAAATATAGGGGAAGGAAAAACCAGTATTCTTTCCAGCATAACGAACTATGCTATTATGATTGGAGCAATTGCGATGTCCATTCATACCTATAAAGCTGTTTTGGGAAATCAAATATCTTTTGGAAATGCCTTTAAAACAGGGATGTTTACTTCATTGATAATGGGGGTAATGATGGCAGTTTGGATGTTTATATTTTTTACATTTATTTCACCTGAAACATTAGATATGATAGCTGAGTTAGCTGCTGAAGAAATGGAAGGTCAAGGTTTGGAAGATGAAGAAATTGAAGCGGCGCAAGGTATGATGGGCATGTTTATGTCTGTTCCATTTTTTGCCTTTACTGGCTTTTTAGGTACTTTTATTACAGGTGTTGTGATGTCCCTAGTTGGAGGACTCATATTTAAAACAGAGTAGAATATTTTATGCAAATATCGGTTGCTATTCCTTTACTAAATGAAGACGAATCCTTGCCAGAATTGGAGGCATGGATTCGTCGTGTTATGGAAAAACATCAGTTTTCCTATGAGATTATTATGGTAGACGATGGTAGTACTGATCGCTCATGGGAAGTTATCGAAGAATTATGTCAGCAGAATCCGAATGTAAAAGGCATTAAATTCAGACGAAATTATGGAAAATCAGCAGGTTTAAGCACGGCTTTTGCAGCAGCCCAAGGTGATGTGGTGATAACGATGGATGCGGATTTGCAAGATAGCCCCGACGAAATTCCTGAACTCTATCGAATGATTACCGAAGACGGATTTGATCTCGTAAGTGGTTGGAAGAAGAAACGGTATGATCCACTTTCCAAAACCATTCCTACTAAATTATACAATGCTGTAACTCGTCAAATAAGCGGTATCCAACTACACGATTTTAATTGTGGATTGAAAGCCTACAAAAAAGCAGTCGTGAAAAGCATTGAAGTGTATGGCGAAATGCACCGTTACATTCCCGTCATTGCAAAATGGGCAGGATTCAAAAAGATAGGAGAGAAGGTTGTCCAACACCAAGAACGAAAATATGGCGTGACCAAATTTGGTTTAGGTCGATTTATCAACGGACCATTAGATTTATTGTCAATTACGTTTGTTGGTCGATTTGGAAAACGTCCCATGCACTTTATGGGAACATTAGGGACACTCTCTTTTATCATTGGCTTTTGTATTATTGCTTATTTGAGTTTTATGTGGTTATTTTTTGAAGGCTATGGCATGACGGCTCGTCCGATATTTTATTTTGGTATACTCACCCTTATCATTGGTACTCAATTATTTGCAACTGGTTTTTTAGCTGAATTAGTGGTGCGATCTGGAGTTAACAAAAATATTTATCACATCGAAAAAGAAGTTGGAACTTAATCTTCGAACTTAATTTTATGCAAGTTCATCAGCAAATGGTACTAGAAACGGATCGGTTAATACTTCGTGAATTAACAGAAAAAGATGTTTTCGCTGTACATGAACTACGTTCTGATCGTCATAATCGAAAATACATAGATAACAAACTGGATAAAACTATTCGGGAAACGATGGATTTTATCAAAGGAATTATCAGCGGTATCCATCAAAAAAAATGGGCATATTGGGGTCTCGAAATTATCGAAACTCAAGAACTCATCGGAACCATCTGCCTTTGGAATTTCAAAAAAGAATACAATAGTGGAGCTAACTATCGTGCCGATATCGGCTATGAAATGCGAACTGCCTATCAAGGAAAAGGTTATATGACTGAAGCCCTTTTATCAGTAATTGATTTTGGTTTTAATACCCTACATTTCAAAATATTAGAAGCGCATACTCATCCCAAAAATCAAAAATCCATTCAATTATTAGAACGGACTGGTTTTGTTTTTGATAGATTTATAAAAGTAGAGCATAGTGTTTCTAAAACGATGTATAATATGTCGATTTATCAATTGA
>JAHDFQ010000031.1:0-32190 GCA_020628085.1 Saprospiraceae bacterium | reverse complement strand
AAAGTAGAGCATAGTGTTTCTAAAACGATGTATAATATGTCGATTTATCAATTGAGTTCAGAATGAAATTGAATTGCAACAGAACCAATATTCTAACGTTATGATGATGTAGTCAACCTTTATTATTTGGTAAATAACCGCCTTGGAAGTTCGCCAAAAAACTACGCTTAATTTTCTTGAAATCAATTATTTGCATTTTTATGACGAACCTGACTGCTCAGGCAGGCGGCGTTATTATACAGGCAAATAAGTAAAGACTATTATATGGATTTACTAAATAATTTTGACGTACGAGATTTAGGAAACTTAGATTTACTAGCTCGCCAAGTGGTAGAAGGATTTATAATTGGATTGCATAAAAGTCCATTTCACGGATTTTCGGTGGAATTTGCGGAGCATCGAATTTATAATCCAGGCGAATCTACTAAAAATATTGATTGGAAGGTTTTTGCCCGTTCAGGAAAATTATTTACCAAACAGTATGAAGAAGAAACCAATTTACGTTGTCAAATTGTGATTGACTCATCCTCTAGTATGTACTTCCCAGAGGTTGGAAAAGATAAAAAGAACTACACCAATAAACTCCGATTTACGGCATTAGCCGCTGCGTCCTTGATGAATTTATTACAAAAACAACGAGACGCTTTTGGACTCTCCATTTTTGATAAATCTTTAAATATTCATACCCGTTGTAAGTCCAGTACTTCCCATTATCGTCTATTATTGACGTATTTACAAAAATTAATTGATAACCCAGAACGGAACAGAACTACTTCGGCAACAGAAGCTTTACATCAAATAGCAGACAGCGTTCACCGTCGCTCTATGATTATGGTATTTAGTGATATGTTTGAACGAGGGACAGATCAAGATGCACTGTTTTCAGCATTGCAACACTTAAAGCACAATAAGCATGAAGTGGTACTTTTTCATACGATAGATAAATCTAAGGAAATCGACTTCGAATTTGAAAATCGCCCTTATGTATTCGTCGATATGGAATCGGGTGAGGAAGTGCGTTTGCAATCCAATCAAGTCAAAGATTATTATAAAGATCAAGTGATTGCGTTTCAAAAGCAATTGAAAGTCAAGTGTTTACAATATAAAATTGATTATGTAGAAGCAGATATTCATAAAGGATTCCGTAATATTTTGCAAGCCTATTTGGTAAAACGATCTAAAATGGGGGTGTAGAAAATCTAAAGTATATTCTTATTCGTGTACCTATTTTAATTCGAAGTCATAGTCGAATTAAACCTTTTGCTTTATAAAAAGTTAATAGATAATCATCTAAACTTATAAACTTTAGTTATTCAACAGGAATCTATGAAATCAAAGTTATCGCTTTTATTTTTACTCCTCTCTATTCAAGTTATTTACGCTACTAATTATTATGTTTCTTCAAATATCGGAAGTAATTCCAACTCTGGACTTTCTAGCAACAGTCCTTTTGCCACTATCCAAACAGCTATTGATTTAACTAATCCAGGGGATACGGTTTTTATTATGAATGGGACTTATTCCAATGCTTTTTCTTGGCAAGATGTGATGTATATTGATCGATCTGGAACGGCAGGTGCTCCAATTGTTTATCAAAATTATCAAACAGATCAGCCTCTGATTCAATTTGACGGTTGGACAGGTATTAAGATCGAAGGAGGTATCAGCTATATCGAAATTATTGGTTTGACAGTTCAAGGAAACAATGATAATATTGCATTGAATGATGCGCTTAATCAACCAGCGGGTTGTAATGATTTATCAGGTACTGTGGAGGCGCAGTACAATGGAAATGGTATATTTTCGGAAGGTCGTTTTAATGGTCATAATCATCATATCATAATTAAAAACTGTACAGTTTTTGATTGTGGAGGTGCTGGAATTTCTGCTATACAAAGTGACTATATTACTGTTGAAAATTGCACCATTTTTGATAATGCGTGGTATTCTATTTATGGGAATAGTGGACTGACTTTTTATCAATTGTGGAATTTAGATAATAACATAACTAATTATAGAAATATCGTCAGAAATAACATCCTCTACAATAACAAAATGTTAGTTCCCTGGGTAGATGCGCCCTGTGGAATCACGGATGGAAACGGAATTATAATTGACGATAGCCGAAATACTCAAAATGGTTCTACTTTAGGAACATATACGGGTCGAACGTTGATTGAAAACAATGTGGTGTATGAAAATGGGGGCAGAGGAATTCATGTATTTGAAAGCGATCATGTGGATGTGTTGAACAATACTTGTTATAAAAATGGACAAAGCCCCGAAATCAATGATGGGGAAATTACCGCCATTTTTTGTGATGATGTAAATATTTATAATAACATTTTAGTAGCCAATGATGGAGAAAAATTAAACTCTGTTTTTATGGCAACCAATACTATTTACGATTATAATCTGAACGATAATTCAACAAATTATGATCAGTTGGGTGTCAACAGTATTTTGGGTGTTGATCCACTATTTACAGATTTGAGTCAGTACGATTTCACATTACAAACGGCTAGTCCAGCAATTGATGCAGGTTGGACAACAACCAATTTTTATAGTAAGGAAGATATTGATGGCGTACCACGTCCTCAAGGTATGGAAGTTGATTTGGGGGCATACGAATATCAGATTCCTAATCCTGTTTCAGACATTGTAATTAGCGATCAGTGTATCTTAATTCATGAATTTATTAGCCAAAATACATTACGATTAGAAGGAGACTGGACGAATTATCAGGTAGAGATTTTCAATACAATGGGTCAGTCGCTTTGGAATCGTTCCAATTTATCTGGATATATCGAAGTAGACTTATCTGTATTTTCTGATCCACTTTTAATTATTAAAATTGAAAATCAGCTCAACAACCAGTTGTGTGCTGAGCTGATTTACAATCCTTAAAGGTTTTACTGTATATCCGCTTGTGTGATGGTAATCAAACAATCTACATCATCACCTCCTTGACGAATCCAGTTACTTTCATCAAGAATGTTCAAAGTCAATAGCTTATTATTGGAGACCGTAGCCTGAATAGACTCAAACTCGCTAGTACAGCTATACTCACTATCAATATCTCCATCCTGTTCATCAATAATAGTACTAGCAAGACTATTTGGTGGAACAGACATAGTCGATTCATTTCCATTGACGACAAAATTCAATGTGATTGTTTCGTCCGTTTGATTATCAAGCGACTTGGAATAGGTGACCGTTTTATCACAAGAAGCAAACATAGTCATGGTTGCTAGAAATATCAACGTTTTAAAAGTGTGTATCATCGTTTTTATTTTTTAGTATAAATTATTCTACGATGATCTTTCTATACAAAAATTGATCCTGATCTCGGATTTGTAATAAATATACACCTGATTCCCAGTTTTCCACATCAATAGTTGCCTGCTGATTTCCAATAAAACCATCTGTCTGTTGTGTATGAATAATCTGTCCAATTGTATTTAGAACTGTTAATTCATAGACGTTCGATTTATCAGATTCAAAACGTAAAGTGACAATATCTGAAGCTGGATTTGGAAATAATTCCACTGTTGAAATGGATTCAATGGTTTGCGTACTTGTTACCATCACAAACACCGATTCAGAAAAAGCAGAACAACCGTTGCTATCCATAACTTGAACGCTATAATTCCCTTCGACTTCTGCCATATATAACTGATTTGTAGCATTTGGAATAATTACTCCCTCTAAATACCATTGATAACTTTCATTGGCTGTTGAAGTTAGTAATTGATCTTCAACACTAATGATCGCCTCTGGTAATGGATTTACCGTTACTTCAAATAATTCGGAATAAGTAACACAACCAACTTCGTTTTGTACTTCTAATTCATAGTTACCTGAAATATTCGCCATAATACTGCTTCCTGATTCAAATAAAAATCCATCTAAATACCAATTGTAAGTAAAATTAGGATCATCACCTAAAGTTTGCAACGTCACAAAATCACCTTCACAAAAAGTAGTTTCACCATCAACAATAACGAGTGCAGAGGGCACATCTACAAATTCTAAACTGAATTTTTGAACCGAAATCGGACAATCATTTTCATAAATAACAAGTTGATAATCACCAGCTTCTTCTATTTCAAAATTGGTTGAGGTTGTATCTACCACTTCACCGTTTCTAATCCATTCAAAAGAACCTGGTAAAGCGGTTGTATTGATACTAAATGTCTCACCTTCGCAAGCAATTAAATCTCCAGTATTAACGGTGTCAATGGTCGCTTGAGTCACCGCTTCGATAATTTCAGAAGTCGCATCGCATTCACCAAGTTGAGCCAACACCGAATATAAACCTGGCTCACTGACTTCTAAATTTGAAGTCGTTGCATCATCAATTGGTGTTTCGTTGAAAAACCATTGATACATATCAGCACCTTCTTCAATGGAAAGGGTAAAGTTTGGATTAATACATAAGTTGATTTCATTCGTAGTATTCAAATCAACATTTGGAGTAGGAGCAACCATTAAATTTACATCCGAACTCGTGCTTGTACAGCCATTTTGTGTGACTTCTACTCGATATATTCCTGCCTCTGATATTTCAATCGTAGCAGCATTAGCGTTAGAAATAGCTTCATCATCTTTTATCCATTGATAAGTATCCGCATTGTCTGCAACACTTAAAATACTCGTTTCACCTTCACAAATCATAATATCATCATTGCTCAAATCGAGTAGGGTTGCATCGGGAAAATCACTAACCGTAACTTGCACCGTCGCTGAACTCAATGCACAGTTATTTGAAGTGACCACAACATAATAATCGCCTGATGTTTCAACTGTTAAAGCGTTAGTTGTAACACCTTCGATAACCAATTCATCTTTGAACCATTGATAGGTATCTGCTCCAGTTGGAACTTCAATTGTTGCAGATTCACCTTCACAAAAAGCAATATTAGTATCGGTGTTTAAGTCAACACTAGGTAAGCTGTTTACGTTTAAAATTACTTCATCACTGGTGCTAGTACAATTATTTTTGGTGATAACAACCTGATAAGTACCTGCTTCTGAAACTTCAATTGATGAAATTTCAATGGTTGGTAATTCTAATAATACTCCATTTTTAGTCCACAAATATTGGTCTGCGCCTTCTGAAACACTTAGTGTAGTCGTTTCACCTTCACAAATATCAATAGTATTATCATCTAAGTTTGTAAAAGAAGCATTGGGTAATTCATTCACATTTAATGTAATAGTATCAGAATCAGCACTACAACTGTTGTTAGAAGCATTGACATAATACGTTCCTGATTCACCGAATTCAAAGTTATTGGAGTTGGCGTTTTCTACAGCTGCGCCATTAAAAAACCATTGATATAAACCTGCCCCTTCTGGAATTTCAGCTGTAACAGTCTCTTCTTCACAAATAGAAATAGACGTATCCAAATTTAAACTTACATCTGGAAATGCAGTCGTATTGACTTGTATTTCTTGACTCAAATTACTACAACCATTGTTGGTAATCATCATTTGATAAACACCTGCTGATGCTACGATCAATGTATTATCATCGGTATTGGTAATATCATTTCCATTTTGAAGCCATTGGTAAGTACCTTCTTGAGGAACAGCTAAAAACTCAATGAGTTCACCTTCACATAGTTCAACCGTACTTTGCTGAGGCTGGACAATATTTGCAATCGGACGTGGCGTAACCGTTACTTCTATGGTATCCGAAGTTGCCGCACAATTTCCGTTTGTTGCTTGCAAAAAGTAGCTTCCAGATTCATCGACCTCAAACATATTACTATCGCCGTTTTCGATCATTTCTCCATCCTTAAACCATTGAAATGTTCCTTGTTCGTCCGCCATCGTTAACTGAATAGATTCGCCTTGGCATAGTTCCACAATTGTATCAACATTCAGTTCAACAGAAGGAAAAGCCGTAACCGTCACCTCCACTTCACGACTAACATCAAAACAGTTATTTTGATCTACTCGAACTTGATATATTCCGTTTTCATTAACGGTAAGAATATTTTGATTGGTATTTTCTAAAGGAGTACCATCTTTAAACCATTGAAAAACGGCATCTCTATCAGCAGTAGCTAGCTCTATTTCTTCACCTTCACATAGTTCTACCAAATTTTGAGTTGGATTGATAATATCTACAGGTGCAAAAGCTCGAACGGTTACTTCTACAGGGGTGGATGTGCTTGAACAAGTACCCTTAATAGCTTCTACAAAATAAATTCCTGATTCAGAAATATCTAAGAAATGGTTTGTTGCTCCTTCAATAGCGGTATCATTTCTAAACCATTGAAAACTAGCAGTACCTTCGGGAACAACTAAACTATATACCTCATTTTCACAAATAAACGCATCCTCTGAACTATTTAAGGTTACATCGGGCGCATTGTTGACTTCAATATTTATCGCTTCGGAAATATTTGTACAACCGTCCAATGTAGTAGAGACTTGATAAGTACCTGCTTGGTTGGTATTAATCTCAAAATCAGTTCCTTCAAACGTTTCATCGTTTAATGTCCATACATAAGTATCCGCACCTTGATTAGTAAAAATAGTGGTAGATGCTCCTTCACATAACGAAGGTTCAGTAGCTTCAATTTCAGCTAATGGAAGCGGTTTAGTTTGGATTTTTACACTATCCGAAACACTCGTACAACCATTATTTGTAGCTTCTACATAATAACTCCCCGTTGCGCTGGCTTTAAGCGTTGGTTGATCTTCTCCATTTAATGGTACGCCGAATAAAAACCATTTGTACTCATCTGCGCCAGCTTCTATTTCTAACAAAGTCGTATCCCCAAAACAGATAGCAATGCTGTCTGGAACAGATAAATCAACATTTGGAAATGGGGTTACTTCTACCTCAATAATTTCTGAAACTGCTGGGCAGCCATTGGTTGAAGCAGTGACCTGATAGATTCCTGAGTCAATAATATCTATGCTATTGGATTCTGAGAAAAAGTTTCCGTCTTTTGTCCAACTATAGGTTTGAGCACCAAGTGGAACAGAGACGGTTGAACTATTCCCTTCACATAATTTAATCGTACTAATACCTAATGGCGTAAACTCGACAGAAGGAAGTGCCTGAAAATTAATATTTATAGGACTGAGATCTTTAGAACATAGAACGTTATCAACCTCTAATCTAAATTCACCTCCTGATTGGATGGTCAAACTATTACCTATTTCTCCTTCGATTAGTTCACCGTCTTTAAACCAGCGATAATTCTCAGCATTTCCTGTAGTTTGTAAAACAACCGTTTCACCATCACACACATTGATGTCTGAATCATCAACCCATTCGACATTGGGTTCTGTACTAAAAGAAACAGGTTCTACATCGTCATAAGTTGGAGTTAATACAAAAAGACCATTATCTGTATCAGTTGCTATAATTGTTCCTGATGGTAAATACGGATACACCCCCCAATTGCCCGTCGTTCCATTATATGAAGTATTATTGGGTTCCGTATCGTAGTAAGCTATTCGAACTGGATTTAGAGGATCGCTAATATCAAAAACCTGAACACCATCTTCATAGTATGAAGAAATCACATGTTTTCCACGAATAAAAGGATTGTGCGGTGTATTATTGATAGCGGATGGAGCAAGTAAAGGTTCTTTAAAATCTTTGACAACTTGAATTTCTCCAGTAGCTAAATTGGTTAAATCAATCATTAATAATGGAAGACCTGCTGGTACTTCTTCCGCAACTACTGCATAATTACCATCATCAGTTACCCAACTACTATGATTATAACCGTTAGTTTCCGTAGCTGCTAAGGCAATTGGATTTTCTGGATCAATCATATTCCAAATATAATAACCATTAAAACCATGCGAACAATAAGCTATATTGTCACGGACATAAATATCGTGAACATATCCACCATTAGGTAAACCAACAGAGGCTATTTTTTGGGGATTAGCGGGGTCATTGTTTAAATCATAAACAATTAAACCATTGTTTTGACCATTAGAGCCAGCAACATACAAACGACCATATTCTTCATCTATGAAAATATTGTGTGCTCTGGTGAAGTTGGTGTCATCCCGTTTAACAAGAAAAGCACTATTTGGAAGATTGGCTAGGTTAAAAATAGATAGCCCCTCGTTTCCTTGATCTGCCACTCCATAAGCGAAATTTTTGTAGGTTTTATAATCTCTCCAAATAGAATTGACTGTTCCTTCGACCCTAGAAACTTCATTTATATTATTCGGATTGGTTACATCAAAAAAATGAGTAAATCTAGCTGAACCAACAATGGCGTATTCTCTACCCTGACAATCCACATATCCCCAGATATCGTTAAAACGAACGCCTGAAGAAGTAGGAAGACTGGTATCATTCCAATTGGAATTAAGTGTCATGTTTGAGGATACTTGTCCAAAAACAGGACTGAAAGAAATCAAAAACAGAAGGATATGTAGGTTTCTCATGGTTTTATAATAAAAATGGAATTAATAATTAAATCAGTTTTATGGAATCAAATCATTGATTATCAGTTACTATGTGCTTGTAAATTTACACAATCTATCTTAATGAAAAATATTTTTTTTACGTAATCCTTTTTTTTTATAAAAAAAGATATAAATTTGCGCTTGGTGAGGGTCGCATGGCTAGCTCCTTTTGAATTCCCCCAGGTCGGAGACGAAGCAAGGGTAGAAAGTTGAGCAGTTCGATGTGGCTTCTCACCATTCTTATTTGTAAACAAATTTCTATTAAATATACGGTTAATTTTGATGGGATGGTTTTTAACCTGAACATTTATTTATGAATAGAAGTTCATATTCTGTTTTACCGTTATATATGTATTTGTAACATTTTATTCGATTAACCAACCTTAAATCATCTTTCAATATGAAATTTTTTGTAGATACCGCCAACCTAGAACAAATTAAAGAAGCTAATGATTTAGGTGTATTAGATGGTGTAACGACTAATCCATCTTTGATGGCAAAAGAAGGTATATCTGGTCGTGAAAATGTTATGAATCACTACAGAGCAATCTGTGAGATCGTTGACGGTGATGTAAGTGCCGAAGTGATTTCTACGGATTTTGAAGGAATGGTTAAGGAAGGACAAGAATTAGCTGAAATTGCACCCAACATTGTTGTAAAAGTGCCTATGATTAAAGACGGTATCAAAGCCATTCGTTGGTTTACCGATAATGGTATTCGCACCAATTGTACGCTTGTTTTTTCAGCAGGACAAGCTATTTTGGCTGCCAAGGCAGGGGCAACGTATTTGTCACCTTTCATTGGACGAATTGATGATTTAAACTGGGATGGAATGGGTTTGATCCATCAAATTGCAGAAATTTATGCGATTCAAGGGTTTGAAACAGAGATCTTAGCAGCTTCAGTTCGTAGTTCTAAGCATATTGTTGACGCTGCACAAAATGGTGCTGACATCGTAACCTGTCCACTAAGTTCTATTTTAGGCTTATTAAAACATCCTCTAACAGATATTGGATTAGAAAAGTTTTTAGCCGATCACGCAAAGGCGAATAGCTAAAAAACTATCATAAAAGCATAATACTCAAAAGGTATCAGTACAATTGTATTGATGCCTTTTTTATTTATAATAATGGTCGAAAAGTGCTATTTTTAGATATTTAGGCGTATTTGTTATTCCAAATAATAACGAAATTGAATCGTAAAAAGATGATACTAATACCACAACGATTGTTTGGGAATCCCGAAGTAAAAACGCTCTTGAGAGATGGGAATGTATGTATTTTGGAAAAGAAACTATCCACCTCTTTATATGAACGAGAAGGTTATATTTCTAATCATGTGATTTCAATATTATTAAAAGGACAGCAAAAAATCAAAACCTACGAAGAAAAAACGATTACTATTCATGCGGGTGAGATTTTATTTATTCCAAGAGGATTATACCATATCACGGATTTAGTACCAGTTGAAGGCTATTTCCATAGCTTGCTTTTTTATTTTAATGATACCACTTTGGAGCAGTTTTTATCCACAGCGAGCGTTCGAGAAATCGCAAAAAAAAATATTCCTGAATTTTTGAAAATTGGGGTTAATCCAACCATTAGTTTTTTTGCAACCTCCCTTATACAAATTTACCAACCTAATAAAATACAGGACAAGACATTTCTTAATATTAAAATTTTAGAACTCTTACATCTTATAAATGAGTTGGTTACGGATCAGGAGTTTGTAGAATTTATTTTTCAACTAACCTTACCTAGCAAGCGTAATATTAAACAATTCATACAAAACAACTTTGATAAACCTCTCAAAATTGAAGACTATGCTTATTTAACGGGTCGAAGTATTAGTACATTTAGACGAGATTTTAAAGAACAATTCGATACAACACCTAAAAAGTGGCTCAAAGAAAAGCGAATAGAAAAAGCGATACATTTACTTGAAGAAAAAGAATGGAGTGTAACTCAATTGGCATTTGAAGTGGGTTATGAAAATATTTCTTATTTCATTAAAGAATTTAAAAATCACGTCGGCCTATCTCCCAAACAATATATGCTTTCTAAAAATCGTAATTTTTTATCCAATTAATTGAATATCGGGTTAACTATATTGACGCAAAATTGGTATTCCTGACTTTTCTAAGATAGTTTAGTCAATCTTTTCGATAGACATTTGTATTAAACAAGGGGTGTTACGGCACCAGATTTTTAAATCTAAATTTGATACAAATGAAAAAGTATATTGAAACAGGAAGTGCAACACTTCTCGGGATTCTTATGATTATTTTTGGACTAAACAAGTTTTTGGGATTCATAGCTGTCGAACCACCCGATGATCCGATTGCACAGCAATTTATGGGTGCTATGTTTTCTTCCTATCTCTATGCTATTGTGGGAATAGTTGAAATTATTGGAGGTGTATTACTATTTATACCAAAATTGCGATTGCTGGGCTGGATGCTTCAGGGAGTTATCATTTTTAATATTGTGGTATTTCACATAGCTCACGATTTTATTGGAAATGGAATATGGTTAGTTCCTACTATCTTTTATGTACTATTAAGTCTTTCACAAATAAAAAAAGTCAATTCAATTTTAAAACACGATCAGATTTATACAAGTAACAATATTACCAAGAGGACTCTAGGAATATTTATTCTATGTGTTATTTGTAGTTTTAGCAGTTCTGCTCAAGATAATTTTCAATCTTTTAAGGTGGAAAACTCTATTATCGTTGAACAGAATGCCGAAAAAGTTTGGATACTAATTAGTGATTTTAAAAACTTACCCAAATTAGTTCCTGATGTAGTAAAAGACACTAAAGTTATAGGAAAAGGTATCTATGCGACTTGGAATATATTATTGCATAATAACACCATAGTCAAAGAAGACATGACATATTTCAATACTGAATCTATGGAATTGATGTATGTTATGACAAAAACACCAATGCCGCTTCAAAATTATCTAGCTATTCAGAAAGTTATCAAGCTAAATGATAAACAATCTAAGGTCAGTTTTACGACTTATTATAATGCTCTTCCACAAAATGAAACTAAATTGAGCACGACCTTCGACGCTTTTCAAAACAAATTTTTAAATAATATAAAAAATAATTTATAATGAAAATCGCATTCATAGGACTAGGAATAATGGGAAGTCGGATGGCTACCAATTTACTAAAAAACAACGTAAAAATAACAGTCTACAACAGAAGCCAAGCACCCGTCCAAAAGTTGGTGGAGTTGGGGGCTACTGCTGGAGAATCTATTGAGAAAACGGTAAAAGACGCAAATATTATTTTTAGTATGTTATCAACTCCAGAAGTAGTACAATCAGTGTTTTTGGACGATCATAAAGCCATTGATTACATTCAAAAGGGCGCAATTTGGGTAGATTGCAGTACAGTCAATCCGTCATTTACAGCTCAAATGGCTAAAGAAGCTGCAAAACGAAATGTTCACTTTGTAGATGCGCCTGTAGCAGGAACAAAACCACATGCTGAAAATGCTGAATTGGTGTTTTTTGTAGGTGCAAAAAAAGCACAATTAGAAATAATAGAACCTTATCTAGCCATGATGGGAAAGAAAACGATGCAGGTGGGTGAAGTTGGAAAAGGATCAAGTTTTAAAATGCTGGTGAATTTATTATTAGCACAATCCATGGTTATATTTTCAGAATCTATTCTTTTGGGTGAAAAAATGGGTCTGGACAAACAGTTTTTATTAGATATGCTTCCAAATTTGGTCGTAGCTGCACCCTTCACGAAGTTTAAAGCAAAAATGATAGAATCAGATGACTACGAGGTTCAATTTCCATTGGAATGGATGTATAAAGATTTACAATTGGCAACAACAACGGCATATGAACATCAGCATCCCTTATTCTTGGCAAGTTTAACTAAGGATTTATATGCTAAAGCTATTCAAGAAGGGTTAAGCCGTTCTGATTTCGCAGCTATTCATCAATCTTTAGAAGGAATGCAGTCATAATATAATAAGATAATTGATTTTAAATGGATACAATTGAAGTGCAAATAGGCGTAATTGCTTATTTGCACTTTTTAATTTTGTTAGTCTCAAAAGAGGTATAAAACCTCACACTTTAGTGCGATAAATTTATTGTGTCGTATCTCTATCAAAAAGATAATACTTGATACTCAACCAAAAAAAATGTATTTGTTCTTTCAGAACAAATACATCAATTTGCGGCCTTTGAGAATTATCACAATCAATGTTTACCTGACTATATTGAACAAGATTCTAGTATTTTAAAATTGTCCTATCAACTTCGATAAATCATATATTCTTTACGTTACCCTTACTTTTCTAACAGTTTATTTTTGTTATCTTGCAACCTCAAATCAAACCACATACATGTCAGATAAAAAGTTATTTCTCCTTGATGGTCATGCACTCGTATATCGAGCACATTATGCATTCATCACCCGCCCACTTATCAATTCAAAAGGACTGAATACCTCTGCTATAACAGGTTTTGTACGGACACTTTGGGAAATGATTCGTAAGCAAAATCCCACACACATTGCTGTTTCATTTGATGTAAGTGAGCCGACTTTTAGACATGAAATGTATGAACCTTACAAGGCGAATCGAGAGGCACAACCAGAAGATATTACAACGGCTTTTCCTTATATTCGATCTATTATTAAAGGTTTTAATATACCAATTATTGAAAAAGCTGGTTACGAGGCGGATGATGTGATCGGAACAATTGCTAAACAGGCTGAGAAAGAAGGTTTTAAAGTGTATATGGTGACGCCAGATAAGGATTACGCTCAACTGGTTTCTGAAAATATTTTTATGTATAAGCCCGCAAGAATGGGAAATGGAGTAGAAATACTGGGCGTTCCCGAAGTACTGGAAAAGTGGCAAATAGAACGAGTAGAGCAAGTGATTGACGTCTTGGGTTTACAAGGGGATGCAGTCGATAATATTCCTGGTATTCCTGGAATTGGTGCAAAAACAGCCGTAAAATTATTGGCAAAGTTTGGTTCTATTGAAGGATTATTAGAAAATACAGATCAGTTAAAAGGGAAGCAAAAGGAAAAAGTAGAAACCTTTGCAGATCAAGGACGCCTATCTAAACAGCTAGCGACGATAGATTTGAACGTTCCGATTCAATTTGATGCGGAAGATTATAAAATGTCTGAACTGAACAAAGAAGAACTTAGTGCGATTTTCAAAGACTTGGAATTTCGTTCACTAGCAAAGTCTATTTTGGGTACACCAATCGAGGACGAAAACGCTCAAAAAGATTTATTTGGGGGCACTGTCAAATCGACAAAGCCTCGGAAAAACTTTGCAAAACCTGCCGAACATTCAGTAGCAGATCTCAATATTAATAATACCGAACACCGATATCATTTGGTGGATACGATTGAAAAAAGAACTGCTTTAATTGATGTATTATCTGTTGCAAAGAGTATTTGTTTTGATACGGAAACGACTTCTATTGACCCAAATGAGGCGGAGCTGGTCGGAATGTCCTTTGCTATCGAAAAAGGGGAAGCGTGGTATGTTCCGTTACCGAAAGATAGAGAAGCAACCAACACAATCTTATCGGAATTTAAGCCATTGTTAGAAAATGAAGCCATCGAAAAGATTGGGCAAAACTTAAAATACGATATGATCGTGTTGAAATGGCATGGAATTGAGGTCAAAGGCAGTTTGTTTGATACCATGATTGCGCATTATCTGATTGAACCAGAATTGCGTCATAATATGGATTATTTGGCGGAAACCTATCTCAAATATCAACCGATTTCCATCACAACTTTAATTGGTAAAAAAGGGAAAAATCAGCTCAATATGGGCGATATCGCAGTCGAGCGAGTGGTCGATTATGCCTGTGAAGATGCTGACATAACTATGCAATTAAAGGATGTCCTGGCACCCAAACTGAAAGAAGATAATTTAGAAGAACTATACCAAACGATTGAAGTTCCTTTAGTGGAATCTTTGGTCGAATTAGAATACAACGGAATTAATATTGATGCTGATTATTTAGAAACATATTCTAAAGAATTAGAGATTCAAATACGAGATTTTGAAAATAATATCTACGAAAATGCAGGAATGCAGTTTAATATTGCTTCGCCGAAACAAGTAGGAGAGGTATTGTTTGATAAACTTAAAATTCCCTATCGTTGGAGAAAAACCAAAACAGGTCAATACTCTACCAACGAAGAAAAATTAACGGAATTATCGGTCGATCATCCGATTGTGGCAGATATTTTACGCTTTAGAGGTTTGGCAAAACTCAAATCAACCTATGTCGATGCTTTGCCACGTATGATGAACCCCAAAACAGGTCGGATTCACAGTTCATTCAATCAAGCTTTGACAGCAACAGGTCGATTGAGTTCCAATAATCCAAACCTTCAAAACATTCCAATCCGAACACCAGAAGGTGCAAAAGTACGGGAAGCTTTTATTCCTAGAAATTCGGAATATACATTGCTAGCAGCCGATTATTCTCAGATTGAATTGCGTTTGATTGCTGAAATTAGTGGCGATGAAGCGATGTTGGAAGCTTTTCAAAAAGGACAAGATATTCACAGTGCCACAGCCGCCAGAATTTTTGAAGTACCGTTCGAGGAAGTCACAAAAATACAGCGATACCGAGCGAAAACAGTCAATTTTAGTATCATTTATGGTGCAGGAGCAACCAATCTTTCTAAGCAATTGGATATAAAAAGAACAGAAGCAAGTGCATTAATAGAACAATATTTTAAACAATATAGTGGTTTAAAATCTTATATGGACAGCACCGTGGAATATGCTCGTGAGAATGGTTACGTTTCAACCTTGATGGGACGACGTCGATTTTTGAGGGATATTAATTCTAAAAATGGAATGATTCGCTCACATGCAGAACGAAATGCTGTTAATACACCGATTCAAGGAACGGCTGCCGATATGATTAAGATTGCTATGGTCAATGTTCATCAGGCTCTGAAAGAAGGAAATTTTAAAACAAAAATGATCCTTCAAGTACACGATGAATTGGTGTTTGATGCACATAAAGATGAATTGGATACTATCCGACCAATTATTGAAGAAAAAATGAAAAATGCGATTCCAAATCTAAAAGTTCCTATCTTGGTGAGTATGGATACGGGTGACAATTGGCTGGAAGCGCATTAGATAAGAATGTATCAATCAAAACCAGAGTGCAGCCATATTTTATCTTTTTGTAAATAATTTTTTAAAGATGTTGAATAACACTCAAAAGAAAATGGAACAAGAAATTAAAGAGCAGTTGAAAAATTGGTCAAAACTTGTTCGGAAGTATCAAAAACCTGATACACGTAAAGCGATTATACAATTGGTTAATACTTTTTTACCGTTTTTAGCACTATGGGTATTGATGTATTTTAGCTTGTCATGGTCGTATGTATTGACCTTTTTATTGGCTATTGTCAATGCGGGTTTTATGGTTCGGATATTTATTATCCAACATGATTGCGGTCACCAATCATTTTTCAAATCACGAAAACTAAATAATTTGGTCGGAACGGTTTGTAGTTTTTTTAGTACGATTCCGTATAAATATTGGGCGACTATCCACAACCACCACCACGTTCACACGGGACAATTGGAACACCGTGATATTGGGGATATTGACTTTTTAACAGTCGAAGAATATCGTCAACGCAGCCGCTGGGGAAAATTCAAATACCGAGTTTTCAGAAATCCATTGGTTTTGTTTGGCTTCGTTCCTGTATTTTATTTAACGATTTCTAATCGAATTCCAGCCTTGTTGTCTTTAAAAAAAGTGAGAGATATAGCATGGACGCAAGTGTTCAATAACTTAGCGATGTTAGGTGTTTATGTTGGCCTTGGATTCTTGTTGGGTTGGAAAGCCTTTTTAATGGTTCAAATTCCAATTGTTTTCGGATTTATGATTATCGCCTTTTGGTTTTTTTATGTACAACATCAACATGAAGAGACCTATATGCGTTGGCAGAAAAATTGGGATTATGTATTAGCAGCGATCAAAGGGGCTACTTACTATAAATTACCAAAAGTTTTCCAATGGTTTACGGGGAATATTGGGTTCCACCATATTCACCATTTAAGTGCCCAAATTCCAAATTACAATCTGGAACAATGTGCTAAGGATAACCCTGTTTTAGAAAAATTTGTAACGGTTATTACATTCAAAGAAAGTCTCAAAATTGCGTTCAATAAATTGTGGGATGAAGAAACGAAACGCATGGTAACTTTTGCAGAATATCATCAGTTGATGAAAATGCGTTACGCATAGATGTAGTCGGTAAATTCTTGTGCATAGGAGTTACCTATGTACAAGAATTTTTAGATTAGAGTTTAATACTAAATCATTCTTATCTCTTTATAACCTTCTTGGTTATTAGTGTATCGCCTACCTTTATTTTTAGAATATATATTCCATTTAGAATCTCAGGATTTGGAATAAGATGATTACCACTTCCTGTAAAAAGTCTTCGCCCTTTTATATCGAATAATTGAAATGTTGGTATTTCTTGGTTATCTGTTAGAATCTGGATTTCTCCCGAAAATGGATTTGGAAATACCTCAATATCAATTGGTAGTGCATTTTCAATACTTACAATCTCTGAAAGTTTTACATTATCTATAATGCCACTAATATAACCTAAATCGCAAGCATGTTGGTTATTTTCGACAGGGTATCCTTGCGATTTAAACTGAATAAACAAACTATCATACGGTTCATTCAAATAAATATTCTTTGAATACGAAAAGTCTCCTAATTCATCGACACTCCAAGAAATAGTAGAATCTAACTCTGAACCTTTTAATGTAAATATGAATGACGCAGGTTCTATAATGGAGTCGATACTGACATCAAACGAAATATTGAACGCACTCTGATTGGGTGAGAAATAATCTTCAATAAAACCAGCGGAGCGACTCTTCGCTTCTCCTTGATCGACACAAGGCATGACATTGTGAATGCGCACAGCTAAGTCATCTTCTGATTTTGTAATCTTATCACAAGGACCACAAGTAGGACTTGGGCATAAATTTGGACAATGCCATTCTGCTGGTTTTTCACGACCATTGTAAAAATCCCACTCTTCAAATGTTCCATTTTGAATTTGTGAGTAGCAAATTAAAGTCATTGTTAATAAGGTTAAAGTCAGTATTTGTTTTTTCATGAGTTCTATTTTATAAATTATTAGTATAATCATCAGTAAGATAACAAATAATCTTCTAAAGAAAAACTCCTTATCAATCTATGAGATCAATAAGGAGTTTCTAGTTGAATAACTAATCTGTTATTTAATTTCCAATTTTTATCGGACGTTTATATGCTTTTCCACCTGTCAATAAGCGGTATTGATAATTGCCATTGGGTAAATAATATTGATTCGGATTAAATGTAAAAGTATAACTTCCTTTTTCTTTAAAATCGCTAAGAATGGTACGCAATGTTTGTCCAGCCATATCCTGAATTTGAATCACTACATTTCCTCTTGTACCCAAAGAATACTTAATTTCAATGTCTCCTGGATTGGTTAAACTAGGATTGTGCCCCCAAAGTGCCCCCGTATTTTCAAGTCCAATAGGAGGTGTTAGAGTAGGAACTAATCCATTAATTTTATTGTGATCACTACCAATGACATTATCCACGATTTCCTCATCTACACCCAACCAATCTCGAAGTGCCGTTCCATAAACAGATCTAAAATCAACGGAAAAATAGGGATCACCATATAAGTCAGTATTTACCAAATCAGGTTCTGTACCATGAAATCCATTTCCAATACCTTCCCCAAATAATAACATAGGTGCACCTGTTCCATGATCTGTTCCATTGGAGGCATTCTCATAAATCGTTCTTCCAAATTCAGAGAACGTCATAGCCATTACATTTTGAGCTTGTCCAGCCGTAGCTAGGTCATCATAAAATGATTTGACTGCACCAGCTAACCAAGTCAATAATTGTGGATGCGCAGCTGCTTGAGTACTGTGTGTATCAAACCCATCAATGGAAACCATATAAATTTTTGTTCCTAAATTTCCTTTAATGAGTCGACTAACGATAGCCAGTTGTTCTGCCAACGGATTATTATTATCGAAAGTAGCATTATTTCCACCACTTAAATAAGCCTCTCGAATGACTTCCGAATAACGGAAAGCACTATTGGCAACCGTTCGAATATAACTCAATTCTCTCTTTCGCTCTTCTGTGCCTAAATTGTTAGTTTCGTATAATTGACCTGTACTAGCAATCTGATAAAACTCCGCAGGATTACTAATTGCCAACGCCATATTATTCATAGATGCTTGAAACACCAAATTACTTTGAACCCCAATTTGTAGAGCAGGAGGTACAACGGGCGGAGCAGCCGCAAAAGCAGGGTAATCTAATTCTAACAATCGACCCAGCCAACCTGTACTGACATATTCGTTGGATGCCGAGGACGATGCCCAAATATCAGACGATCTAAAGTGCGAATAATTGGGTACAGGATAACCAACATTGTGAACGACTTTCATGCTTCCATTATTCCAAAATGGTTGCAGGTCTAGAGTCTCGTTTGGCATCCCGAAGTCTGTACTTAAAGCCCATAGGTCGGGTTCTTGAACAGCTAAAGTTGGACGTATATTATAATACTCGCTATTTCCACGTTGAATAATTGTATTTAAACCATCATTTCCACCTTTCAATCGAATTAAAACCATAATTCGATCTTCCGAATTAGAGTTGTTTAATCCCATCATAAGTGGGGTAGGTGTCATGGCATTGATAGGAACTCCGCCTAAAGTCAACGCCATACCCGCAGAGAAAAGTCCCGTATTTCTAAGAAAACTTCGCCTAGTTTGCTGAATATGATCTTTATGATGCGCTCTTCCATGTTGGATCGCAGAACCGTAACGACGTTTTACTTTTTTATGAATACTAGATTGATGATGTTTGTCTTTATCACACATAATTAGATGATTTTTTGGCAGGTTTTAGGATAGTTGGAATTCTGGTAAACGTAGAAGATAATTCAATAAGTTGAGGACTTGGTCTGGAACTTCATCGAAATATAAATTCCAAGTTCCGTCTACGAAATAATTACTAGGAATTTCTCCTTTAAAATAATCAAGTGCTGATGCCAATAATCGGTCATCCAAATCATGTTGTAGAAAATGTTCTACTAAGGCTGTATTCACCACTTCCACATCACCCGAAATATTCGTTAAATCCCGTGCTAATTGTGCAAATTTATCTTTGGAAGCATCAGGGAGTCGATTCAAAATTGTACTAACATAAGACCATCGCGCCGTCAATGTATTTTCATTAATCCAAGCACGATATTCTGGCCAACCTGCCACGTCTACTGGATTGAACAAATCTTGTCCCAGTTCATAAGCATAGTATACAATCGTACTCATCAAATCGTTCGAAACATCTGTATTGCTAACCATACCCGAAGTTTTCATTATGCCAATCATTGCCTCTAATGGGCTTTTGATATTAGCACCAATAAACTTTTCTTCATAAAAGTGTTCACTTTTGAACAATTGCTTGAAAACTGGCATTAATTCCCAATTATTATTTTGGAAAGTAGTAGCTAAGGCACTAATAATGGTTGGGTCAGGGGTTTCATAAACAAAAAACTGATAAATTTTGGTACAAATATAATCAGCAACCTGATTTGCTCGTTGAGTGAAAATCAGATTGTGTACCTCGTCATATCCCCAGTTTCCTGTCTGTCCAAAAATAGTTTTTTGATTGTTATCAAAATCAGCCGTATTGAGAGCAACATTTTTTTCGCAATTATAGCGATTTAATTGCCAGCCCGTTAAGGCACGAGCAACTTCTTCAATATCTGTTTGCGTATAACCGTTTCCTTCACCCATCGTAAAGAGCTCCATCAGTTCACGTGCATAATTCTCATTAGGTTGTGAAGCAATGTTTTCATTACCGTTTAAATAAACCAACATGGATGGATCTTTTCCAACCAATTCTACAAAAGTCTTAAAATTTCCAAAGGCATTGACATGTAACATTTCATAATATTCCCACATATATGAAGGACAGATGTAAACTTCCTCTTGTGTAACAAAATGATTTGACCAAAAGAACGCCATCTTGGAACGTATGCCTTCATCTAACATTTCTCGACCCCAACGCACACGTATCTCGTCTCGATGTACAAAAGGTAAATCAATATCACCATTATAATCTGCGGTCGTCCAATCTGCCCAAACAGGGTGCGTTGGAACGCCAAGCGCAGCCGCATTATCGAGTAGCTGATCGACTAAAGCATCAGGTGTTAGATTAAGACCATTATTGATTTCGGTTAGGTTTGCACCAAAGCCCAATCGCTGATATAAATGAGCAATTCGTCGAGCATTCCAGGGTTTAGAAGCTGACGGAGTATAGGGTGCAATAGATAGATTTGTAGTAGAGCTTGCAATCACGTCTTATGATTTATAAAGGTGTTTTCAAAAGGGCAGACTAGAGGGTTTTGATGGGTGTAAGTAGTAATTAGTAAACTTTTTATCAATTTCTAGTAGAACTAATAAAGTACTATTCTGTTCTAAATTATATAAAAAAGGTGGTTTATCGTAAATAATTACGTCAAAATGTATAGCATTTTCCAAATTTGCTTTTTTTACAATAACTTATAATGAGCTATTTTCTTTTTAGAAACATAATTATTATATTCATATCTATCCTAGCCTACCATATTGATTTTTTTGCCTTTTAAACTGCCATAATGAAAAAATATACATACATTATTTCTCCATTGTTTTTATTTTTCTTTTTGACAAATATATCACTTGCTCAAACCACATTTATAGATGAAAATTTTGATAGTTGTACGTTTCCGAACGACTGGACAGTCAACCTAATCGGTAACCAAAATCCTGAATGGTTCGTGGGGTTGCCAACTAACACCAATTCGGATGGAAACAGTATTGATGGTTCTTGTATGGTAGTGATAGATGATGATTTAACAGGCGACAATACCCCTTTTTATACGGCACAGTTTATTTCACCTACGTTCGATGCAACGATACACTCGACTATCAATTTTAGTGTAGATGTTTCATTTCGACAGTATGAAGAATCTGCGTTTAAGGTAAAAGTTTTTGATGGTACAGCATATCAAGATATACGGACTTTTCAATATGGCCCTTCTCAGACAGGCGTTAATTTTTCAGAATTTGTGACGGTAACAGCTGATTTAAGTTTCTACGCCAACCCTAATATGAATGTGATGTTGGAATATGATGACGGTGATACTTGGGCGTGGTATGCAGGTTTTGATAATGTTTTGATTACTGGAGAAGGAAATGCAACTAATCTAGTCATGGAGAATTTTAATAGTTGTGCCTTACCTGCTGGATGGACTATCAGTCATAGTAGTGGGGTTGACGATTGGCAATTCGGTGATACACCTAATCCTAATGCAAGTGATTCAACTATGAATTCGACTTGTATGCTGTATTTTGATGACGACTATTTGGGTGAAAACGCAGCACCTTCTAATGCCTTAATCATGTCTCCTTTCTTTGACGGAACAGCTTATGGTAATTACTTTTTAGATTTTGATTTTATATTTAGAACATTTCAAAATAATGAATCTATTGGAATTTATGTAACCGACGGAACAAATAATGAACTAGTACAAGTGTATTCATCAGATGTTGGAGGACCACAGTTTACAGATTTTGTACACCAAACGATAGATTTATCTGCGTATCGAAGTCCAAATATGGCTATTGCTTTTGAATATTCTGACGGCGGAACTTGGGGTTGGTGGGCTGGAATTGATGATTTTAAAGTAAGCGGAAGCGGATCATTAAATGACTTTTGTTCGGATGCTGTTCCTTTGATCTTAGATGGAAATTGTGAAGCTGCGAATAATACCAATGCTCTTTTTACAGAAGAAGCACCCAATTGTAATACAGATGGAAATGTGGCTTCTTTATGGTATAGTTTTGCACCAACAAACAGTGGTTGGGTAGCCTTTGAGACAGATGCTACATTTAATGATTTAATCACCGTTTTCACAGGTTCATGTACAGGTCTGACACAACAAGTTTGTTCAAATAAAGATGAACATGGATTTAGAGGTGAACGCTTGTTATTAAATGCTGTTGCTGGAACAGATTATTATGTTCGAGTGAGTGGTTTGGAAGCAAAATTTGGTATTCCCAAAGGAGATTTATGTATGTCTGTTGTGTCTGCAAACGCACCAGATGCTGCACCCGTTAATGATAATTGTGGAAATGCTATTTCTTTAGTCGTTGATGGGACTTGTATAAATGGAGATAATTACAATGCGACAGAAAGTGGTTTCGTTTCTTCACGAAATCCATACGCACGACATGATGTTTGGTATAATTTTAATGCCACACAAACGGATATGACCGTTGCTACGAATGCTAATTTTGCAGATGTGATTACAGTTTTTGAAGGTAACTGTGGAAATCTAACTGAATTTATGACCAACGAAATTGGATGTGAATTGCAGCTAGAGAATTTAACCATTGGAAATACTTATTTTGTACAAGTTGCAGGTGTATTTTCAACAGTAAGCGGAGATTTATGTATGGAATTACGTTCAACCAATCCAGCAGCACCTCCAAATGATGATTGTTTGAATGCTGCTTTAGTGAATGTAGGGGGAAACTGTGTTAACGGATCAATTGACTATGCAACTGTTGATGGTATTGAACCTACTTGTGAGATATTTGAAGGTGGAAATATTTGGTATCGGTTTGTTGCACCTAGTTCAGGTGGTGTACGCATGAATGTCAATGCTGATTTTGAGCATAGTGTAGCTGTTTATGAAGGTTCAGCTTGTGGAAATCTTTCGGAAATGTATTGTGGTAAAAACCCAGTACAATGTGATGGATTACAATCGGTTTTAGGTCTAGTGCCTTCAGACACCTATTACCTACAAATCACCACACCTGAAAATTTATCAAATACGGTCAATGGCGATTTTTGCTTGGAATTAATTGACTTCGCAACACCTTATATGGAAACGCCACTATCTGTAGGTGTACAAGTCAATTGTACGGGAATTGGCTCTGCCCAACTGAGTATTTTAGTCAGTGGTGGTTCTGGGAATTATACCATGCAAGGTGACGGTAGTGCAGCAACCCTTAATTCGGGTTATGAATATGTTGTAGTTGCAACTGATAATGTCACAGGTTGTCAGCAATCCGCTATTGGTATAGTGGACTGTGGCGTAAGCGACTGTTTACCCACCATTACCTTAACAGGAACAGAGACGACAACTGCTATTTATCAAACAAGCGATAGAATTATATCTGATCAGATTATTGAAGCGACAGCGGATTTAGAGTATGATGCAGCTAACTGTATTGAATTGAATCCTGGTTTTGAAACACAACTCGGTGCGATCTTTCACGCAAAAATAGATGGTTGTACTACTTCGTCGGTAGGAGGAGAACATGTAAATGAATAATATGTTGAATGTGCGTACGTGAACACTCAAACACGTGCGCACATTCAACATATTTTTACTCCGTTATCCGAATCCCCATATTTTTCATAAGCTGCGTCGCATTAAAACTTTGGCTGACCCCTTTTTTCAGTTTGTAATCAAAAACCAATTCCCCTTCATTCACTTCGACTTCCATACACCAGTTTTCAATTGCTCCGCCATAACTAGCTTCCAACGCACCCAATTCTAAATCATGGGTGGCAATAATACCCGATCCTTTACTCTTGATAAGTTGTTTAATAAGTGCTTTTGAACCGGTGTGTCGATCATTGGAGTTCGTACCTTTTAGTATTTCGTCCATCACAAAAAAGATGTTTTCTTGCGCTTCTACTGCTTCAATAATAATCTTTAAACGCTTGAGTTCAGCATAAAATGACGAGGTGCTTTCGTGTAGTGCATCCTGCGTTCGCATACTTGTATATACTTGTAAAAGCGGTGTTTGAAAAGATTGTGCGCAAACAGCAGCACCACAATTGGCGAGCACAATATTTAGACTCACCGTTCTCAATAGCGTACTTTTTCCTGCCATATTTGAACCCGTGACCAGCTTAATATGCCCTTTGGTTGGAATAGAAAAATCATTCGTAATACGTTTGTTGGATTCAATTAATGGATGACCAACCGCTGTTCCAATAATTATGTTTTCGTTGGAAATTTTCGGCATATTCCATTCGGGATTATTATAAGTAGAGGTAGACAAACTTATCAAGGCTTCAATTTCTTCTAACGCATTAAACCAATTGAGTAAAAGCGTTTGATGTGCTTCTTTCCACTTTTCCAAACGATATGTCCACTGTAAATCCCAAATCGTTAAGATATTTAGAAAGATCGCAAACATATTATTTCGTAAATTTAATTGTGCAATTAAATATGAGAGACGCTTGGTTTGACTAGAAGCCGAACTTCCATTTTTAACCAGTTGTTGCTGGAGTATTTTTAATTTTGGTGACTCAAAAATAGCTTCTTCAATATGTTCAATCAGTTCTCCGTAGTAGGCTATGATCTTTTCAGCACTTCCCGTTTGATGTGTGATTTTATTAATTGCTTCGACTGTTTTTTTGAGAAAATAACCCGCAGGTGCTAAAAACGGAATAATGATCTGCCAAGGAAATAAGAATGAAAGTACTACACCGATTACAGCTAAAGGTGGCACCCAGTACAAAGCCGAAGTGTACATTTTATTACCCAAAATCACAGGCGGTTGCGACAGCCATTCTTGCAATGCTAAAATGTGAGCATACGAATCATCGGTAGCCATACCTTTCGCTTGAAAATCTTGTCGCCAATCTAGTTTTTCTTTTAATTCTAAAATAGCTGCTTGCCGAGCTAATATTTCTTCCTCTTGTTCCCCTATTTGTAAATAATTAGCCAAACAACGTTTCCCAATAGCCGTAGATGTTCGATTGGTATATTGAAAAAAAGAATATGCACCAAAAATATCTAAATCAACCGTATATGGATGTTGTGGATCAACAAACTCTGATCCGTCACCAAACATGGAATAATCTCCATTCAGAAATGAAATTTCTTGCTCATTGATAGTAGTCAAATGCTCATAATGATGTTGTTCTTTTTGGATACGTTGATGCCAAAAAACAAATTTTGCAAAAGCAAATAAACAAACAACTAGACTCAAAAAAGCTGCTGCGGGTGACACCAACGACCAGAGCAAAAAAAACAAGGCTCCAATTCCAAAAAAAAGCACCAAACGGATCAAACTAAACCGATTGTAGCGTGATTCTAGAGCCATAGCCTTTTTCCTGAAACGATCCCGCCTTTCTGTATACATATTCTTTAAATCCATAGTCTGCAAAGGTAAAAAAAGAAAATATATTAGCTGTTTATAGAGTTAACTCAATAGTGAAATATTAAAGGAAATATATGAAACGTCCCTTTGGGAAGGAGGCTGAGGAAGATATACTGTATGAGCATGAGATTGTTTGCTTTAGCAAAGACAATGAACTGAAAAAGTAAAAGCTCAAAATACTCAACCAGTTAGAAATTATAAAATTCAGAAAAGGAAATAATGAAAAAGACTTATATATAAATGGCAAGTGTCCATATTTTAAAATCTTAATCAGAAATAGGAAAGTAGAACTGAACCAATTAGAAAGGGTCAAAGTATTTGAAAAAATGAAGCCAGCAGCGGATAATAGATAAAACAGTAATAGCTGCTATGAAAGGCTACTGCGTTTAGCTCTAATCGTCGAGTACTTAACAAAAATAGTCGCACAACAATCTTTGCTGTGCGACTATTTTTTTATAAAAATACGAGTAAATTTTAATCGACTTTAAACATGGCATCGTCAACGCCAGCATTGATTTTTACGTCTTGTACTGTCATTTTTAAAGGAACTGGAGCAACGCCACTAATAGAAACCACGTGAGGCACCATCACGCCATCTACAGCTTTATAATCCATAAAATCAGAGGTTTGAGTCATTTTGACACCCCCTTGTTCCGCCGTTTCAATAGACCGCAATTTTAGACTGGTTTGCATATCATAGAACTCTGTCTTTTTATCACCATTTTTGTCTATTAGTGTAACTTTATAGGCATTTTTACCTTCTACGGCTTCAATACCCGTTAATTCCATAGTATAATTATCAGCATAGTTCAATTCCTTAAACATAGGAGCTTGTTCTTTGGCAGCAGCCAATTCATCTTCTCCCATTGCAGTAGTTGCACCCATTTGGGTAGTTGCACCTTTAGCACCATCAAACACTTGCTTTTGCATTACACCCATACCTGAAACAGACGTTTCATTCATGTATTTGTTAGGAGCTTTTTGTACGTTTTTGACACTCAGTTGCATGCCTTGCATTTCTGCACCCATGATAACTGTCATATCATTGACTGCCATTAACTTATCTTTTCCACCAATAGCATTGATATAGTCGTCAATCACTTTTTGAGCCGTCATTCCGTCAGGAATTTCGATATCGTCCATCTTGATTTCATTTCCATAATTATCATAAAAATGAACTACTCCGTCGGGTGCAAATTGTGTTAGTTTATCCGCTACATCATCCTTGCTTCCAACAACAACAATGTGCGCATTTTCAGGACGAATATATTTTTTCGCCATGTCCATAATATCTTGCTTGGTAACGGCATCTACTTTTTCCAAATACGTCTCATAATAATCTGCTGGTAAATCATATTTAGCTGTATTCAATGCAAAACGTGCAATTGTTTGAGGTTTTTCTAAAGAACGAGCAAAATTTCCAGACAATACATTTTTAACTAAACTTAAATTCTCATCGGTTAATTCTTTATTACGAATATTATCCATTTCTAAGAATAACTGCACTAAAGCACTGTCGGTCACTTCATTCCGCACACTCGCGCCAGCAGCAAATTTTCCGATTTCTTTATCAGGGCGTAAGCTCGAACGTGCCCCGTAAGTGTAAGCCTTATCTTCACGAAGATTTTGATTCAAATACGAACCAAAAAAACCACCATACATGCTATTCATCAAGCTAGCTTTGATTGCATCAGGAGCACCTGGCTTCATATCTACAGGATAGGTCACATTAATAACTGATTGTACAGCACCTGATTTGTTGACAAAAACCATATTTGGTTCAGATGGAGCAGTTGGTTTTTTGAATGTCTCTTTTTTGACTTTACCATTTGATTTCCAGTCGGAGAAACGCTCTTTAACCATAGATTTTGCTTCATCTGGTGTAACATCACCAACCACCACTAAGTATGCCATGTTGGGTTGGAAATAGTTTTTATAATATTGTTTACATTCTTCCAATGTAATGTTTTCAATGGTTTCTTCTGTAACGATTTCACCATACGGGTGATCTTTACCATAGACTAAAACCGAAGAAACATTAGAAGAAATAGCATCTGGATCTTCTTTCTGCGAGGCTAAACCAGATAGAGTTTGTTTTTTTATTTTTTCAAACTCTGATTCAGGAAACGAAGGTTTGAATAATACCTCAGCCATTAAATCCAATAATTTTTCAGAATGTTTTTTCAAAGAAGAAGCAAACATCCCTGTAGCAGATGCATTCAAGCGAGCTCCCATAAAATCGACCATTTCATCAATTTCAGCTTTAGATTTTTCCGTTGTACCCGAACGAAGTAACTCACCCGTCATATCACGCATCCCTGCTGATTTGCCTTCCGACATAATAGGCATATCGAATGACAATTGATAGGATACTTTAGGGATTTTATGATTTTCTACCACGATAACCTGTAATCCGTTATCCATCGTAAACGACTCATATTTACCCAATTCAATTTTGGGAGCAGGCCCAGGTGTTGGAGGAGCAGAACGGAAATCATTCTGTTCTATAATTTTTTCAGCTTTATCTAAAGCCTCCGCAGTGGCTTTGTCAGATGCTTTTGGCGTACATTGCCACAACATGGTTGCTAGGACAATGGATAGATATATTAATTTTTTCATTGTTTATTTTATTTATCTATTTGTTTAAAACGGGATTAATTCAAGAAATTAAATAGTTAAATTGATCTCGATTTAAGGTTGTTCCTGTTTTGGTAAATAATACAATACCACTCTGTTATCTGGAACGAAATATTTTTTTGCCACATTCATAATGTCTTCTTTCGTAACATCTAAATAACGATCAATCTCTGTATTAATGAGATTGGTGTCACCAAAATACATCCGATAGTTGGCCAAACTTTCAGCAATTCCCGCAACACCAGAATTGGATTGAATAAATTCACTTTCAATTTGGTTTCTCAATTTCTGATATTCGTTTTCAGTAATTAATTCGGTTTGAATTTTTTGAATTTCTGCGTCAATCGCCATTTCCAGATCATCTGGAGCAACGCCCATGTTTGCCAATCCAATCACGAATGATAAACCTGGGTCTTCAGACGAAAACGGGAAATTAAAAATGAATAATGCTTTTTGATCTTCTTCTACCAATTTCTTATTCAAACGAGCAGAACCTCCACTGGTCAATAACTTACCCAACATATCCATTGCGTAGAAATCTTCTGTACCTTGTGCTGGCATCCGATAAGCTTGAAAAACACCAGGTAACTGGACATTGTCATAAATCGTATCACGGATTTCCCCACCTAAAGGCGGCTCTACGATATTGGGTCGAAATACTTCACCTCCTCTTGGAATATCTTTGAAATATTTATCAATCAACATTTTGGTTTCTTCAATATCAATCGCTCCTGCAATAGATAGAATAGCATTGTTGGGAACATAAAAATCTTTATAAAACTGCTTATAATCTTCCTCTTGAGCAGCGTCTAGGTGTGCCATAGAACCAATAACTGGCCAACGATAAGGGTGCTTTTTAAATGCTCTTTTGAAGGCTTCTTCTGTAAATGTTCCGTAAGGTTGATTTTCAACACGCAAACGACGTTCTTCTTTTACAACCTCTCGCTGTGTTTCCACACCTGCCTGATCGACCGTTGCATGTAGCATTCTTTCAGACTCCAACCACAGACCTAAATTCAGTTTGTTGGAAGGTAAAATTTCGTAATAATAGGTTCGATCGTTTGTGGTGTTGGCATTTAGCGTTCCACCATTTTTTTGTACATAATTGAAAAATTCTCCACGTCCAATATTTTCAGAACCTTCAAATAAAAGGTGTTCAAAAAAGTGCGCAAAACCTGTACGTTCTGGATTTTCATTCTTTGAACCTACATGATACATCACGGAAACGGCAACAATTGGGGTCGAATTATCTTGGTGTAAAATAACATGTAATCCATTGTCAAGATCATACTCAACAAAGTCAATTTTATTCATCTGAGCTTGCACGAGCATTAGCCCAAAACACCAAAGAACACTAGTAAGTAGTATTTTTTTCATAAAGTGATTTTAAAAATGATAAAGTATTTTTAATACGTAGACACAAAATGAGAAAAACTGTTCAAAATTTTGGTAAGGATTCGATGAAAGTATTGCTTATTATAGACGAAAGGAGATTAAATCAATCTAAAATAACTTTTTATTTAAAAAATAATTTACTAAAAATCCATATATTGTCAATACTTAAATTTGATGCTAATTAGTTGTATCTAGTTTAATAACATTTACCTTTCTTAAAGAAAGAATTTAAATATGAAAAAATTGTAATAAAAACACCACTTTATGAAAAAGTCCAACCTTTTAATTACCCTTATTTATATACTTATCTCTCAATTTGTATTATCCAAAATTCAAGCTCAAAATGATCAATATGTACCTATGGTTAAAGAGAATGCAACTTGGGTATATTATGATAGTTATGATAATAGGACTTTAGTTTATGGGTTTGTTATAAAAGGAGATACAATTGTTGATTCTAATATGTATAAAAAATTATACAAAAGGATTTACTATGATGGCGTCAAACAAAATCCCGAGCCAGGTTGGTATGAAACAGGTCCATATAATTTTCAAGAGGAGAAACTGATAGGTTGGATAAGAGAAGAAGAAGAAAGTAAAAAGGTTTATTATTTCATAAATACCAATAATCAAGAAATTTTTTCATTCAACTGCAATGCAGGTATAGAAACTTTGTTGTATGATTTTGATCTACAGGTTGGTGATATATTAGAAACCTGCGTAGTTCCATACCCAGATTCCCATCCTTTTACAATAGATGCTGTATATACTTCTGATTTATGGGGATTCGAAAGAAGAGTTCTTGAAAACAATACACATTCTAAGACAGAAGTGATTATCGAAGGAATCGGATCACCAACTTTTTTATTCAATGCCATAAACTTATATTTTCCTGACTTGCCAGCTCGTTTGTTATATTACTGTCATGGCACAGACGAAGAATGCAATCAATTTCCAACTTCCATTAAAAATATTATTGAGGATGTTCCTATTAAAATATATCCAAATCCTGTTATGAATAAGTTGCATATAGAAATACCGACTGCATACCAAATTGATAACTACCAAATATTAAATACGCTTGGACAGACTGTGAAAACGGGTGAATTATACGGATCAACGCCTCAGATTGCTATTGATGAATTAAGATCAGGGTGGTACACGCTACTGCTACACACAAAAGAGCATACGCTGCGAGAGACTTTTGTTAAGCAGTAAATAAACTAAAATAGGCTTTCGACTAATAATCGAAAGCCCATTTTTATACAACTTTATCCGCACAGCTCGAACTCGCAAAAGCATTAGGTTTAGCTTTAAATACAAAGCCCATTCCCAAAATATAGCCCATGGCTTCTTTCAATGCAGTATTGGATTTAAAATGTGGATCCGTATTAATATCGGCATGAACTTCTAATTCAACCTTGTATTTATCCAACAAATCACAAATATGATAGGCGATCTCAACTGATTTTCCAACTTCATGAATCATACGTTCTTTCAGACTCATTTTCTTTTCAGATTTGTAGTTAGAAATATACATAAATCCACCTCGTTTTTCCCTCAAGAAAACAATGACCGTTGCAAATTCAGTCGTACTACCTTTTACCTGTGAATCTGTCCCAATACATACTTTTAATTTATGTCCGAGTTTAGTTTCTTTAATAATGGTTGCTTCAACTTTTTTCTTGATTGGTAAGTCAATTTTATCACCATTGAATGTTCGCCAATTCGTTAATGTTAACATCTGAATTCTGTTTTAGGTATCAATAAATGATTGATTTTCGACCATCAATCCTTTTGTATTCAAGTAGATATACAATTTAATTGACTATATAATTCCCGAATCACAAATATAGTTTATGTAGTATATTGATTTTACGATATTTTAACGATTGATTGTCAAAAGTATAAATGTCGTTCTTGTGCTAAAAACTTCGATGATTTAAGTAAAACTGTATTTCAAGAGTAAGAAATCACTCAAAACGTGGATAATTTGTCTATGACGGGGTTGAATTTACGTAATCAATAGATTTTCAGAGAAATAGATATATCACCAAAAACAACTCAAAGTATGACCCATAAATTACGTATTAGCATTGTAAAAAAGCCTGATATACAACTTGAGGCTAGTGCTAAGCTCAAGTTTTAAAGACTTGATATATAAACAGATTTGATTTTTGTTGCGTAATAAGCGGTCGAATAAAATTACTTGTATAATAACACCAACCTTAAAAGAAGTTGTAAAATACTGACAGTCAGGAAGTTTTTATGACTTTTTTGGAGGTTTTGAAGGCGGTTATTATACTAATTTTTCTGACCTACTACTTACTATCGTATTTATTTAACTATCTTAGGAAAAACCATCCTTAAAATCCATAAAA
>JAHDFQ010000258.1:1573-4248 GCA_020628085.1 Saprospiraceae bacterium | reverse complement strand
ATAATCCCTATAAATCAACCAATGATTTTATCAAAGACACCATACTTTTTTATAGTTTTTTTAATATTAATAAGCGCACAATTATCAGCTCAAATCATACCACCAACGCCTGTTTGTGTACGAACGGATAGTGTTTTTTTTGAGATTCCAACGGAATTTTGTGGTGATTTTGAAGGTTATGTTTTATTTGGTAGTAATACCGAAAATGGAACGTATGACATCATTGATACAATATTTGATATGAATCAAACGGTATATTTTCACCCAAACCCTGACGGACTCACGTGGTATTATTATATGCAAACAAATGCCGATTGTGTAGGACAAATTCCTTTAAACTCGGATACTATTAATAATATTATTCCCGAATTGGTGCAGATTAATTACGTAAGTGTTGATGGAAATGAAGTCGAAATTGATTGGGACGAAAGTACCTCTACACAAGTAGTTGGTTACGTCGTAAAACGGGTGACAGACTTGGGAACAGTTTCTGTTGATACTGTTTTCAATACTAGCTTTTACACCGACACACAGGCGAATCCAGATAGTCAACCAGAGGTATATTACATTTTAGGAATTGATGTGTGTGACAACACGAGTATTTTTGATAATCCGCATTTCACGACACATCTGACATCAACTGTTGATATTTGTGAACGTAGAATTGAACTCAATTGGAATCCTTATCAAAATTGGACAGAAGGAATTGAAAAGCAAGAATTATGGCTGTCTATAAATGGAACTACTCCACAGATAATCGCTGAGTTAGATGCATCTATTGATACTTTTATTTTTGAAAACGCCAATGATGCTGATACCTATTGTTTCTATATAGAAGGAATAGAAAATAATACAGGCTTTATATCTCGTTCCAACGAACTATGTCAAACCGTAGATATTATACAGCCGAACAATGACTTGGTTTTTACGAATGTAACGATAGATGATAATGATGAAATACAGGTCAGTTGGTATTGGAATGAAGATGCCGAACTCGAACAATATCAACTATCAGGATCAATAAATGGGGTAGAACAGGCTGCCGAAGTTTTTATGATTGTTGATCCATTGACTTCGATCACTACCTATACCGATCCCGTTTTAGCAACGGATTCGGACTACATGTATACGATTCAAACAACAGATGCCTGTGGCGATGTAGTTGAAACGATGGTCGATCATATTTATTTACAAGGAACGCCATTACCCAATCGGGATAACCAGTTGTTTTGGACCATGTTGGACATTCCGAATGCTTTAGATGTGGAATATAAATTGTATAGAATTGAAAATTTGACCAGTACTCTGGTATCAACCACAACCGATGATCTTACGGAATTGACGGATGTTTTTGACGCCAGTCGAAATCCAACAGCTAATACTTGCTATTATATAGAAGCGGTTGCGAATATCGTCTTACCTGACGGGTCATTGAATAGGATTCGGTCACGTTCCAATACGACTTGTGTCATTCAAGAAGCTTCCATCCGATCACCCAATGCGTTTACACCAAACGGTAAAAATCCTATTTTTAAACCAAGAGTGGATTTTGGTGATGAGGTGTTGAGTTATAAAATGCTTATTTTTGATCGCTGGGGAGGTTTAGTTTTTGAAACCAACAAAGTTGAACAAGGTTGGAATGGTCGGAATAGAAATGGTAAAGACATGCCTCAAGGGGTGTATACTTTTATGATTCAGTTGCAACAGGCATCGGGAGCATTTTTAGAGGATAAAGGTGCATTGATGTTACTTCGGTAAATGTTCCCAATGTTGATCGAGTTTAATTATAGATTCTAACGCAACTTGAACCGCTTCCAAATAAAAATTAGGCTGAATACGCTCAAAATCATCCGTTGGTTTATGATAATCCTTATGGTCTTCCACACCAAAATATAGAAACGGAATATGCTGATCGTGAAATGCCCCATGATCGGACGAAGACGTCCAGTTATCAAAACCTAAAGATGGTTCATCATGTCCAAATAACACTTCAATAGAGCGTTGTTGAATAATAGGTTCGAGTGGTTTTCTCAAAAAAGGATAATGAAACGTTCCGCAGATATACAATTGATTTTTTTTGTTTCGACTCACCATATCCATATTGATATTCAAAATAATAGAATCTTGTTCAACAGGTGGTTCGTCCACAAAACAGCGCGCGCCCTGTAAACCAAGTTCTTCGGCATCAAAAATGGCAATAATCACAGAGTGTACAGGAGGGTTTTTAACAAAATAATCAGCTATTTCTAGTGCGCCACATGTTCCCGAAGCATTATCATCTGCACCGTTATAAATCTTCCCCTTTTTTATACCTACATGATCATAATGCGCACTGACCACTATATATTGATTTGGAAATGTAGTCCCTTCAATAACCCCAATGATATTTTTACCGTCGTACTTTTTCTTTTTAAATCGACTCCAAAACGAGAACGGTTGTACGTAAGTCGAATCAAAGAACGGCACGTTCATACTATCCAATTGCTCT
Source organism: Saprospiraceae bacterium (assembly GCA_020628085.1). GTDB lineage: Bacteria > Bacteroidota > Bacteroidia > Chitinophagales > Saprospiraceae > JAHDES01. Next base: position 1,760 of record JAHDFQ010000258.1, on the reverse strand, counting down.
ATAATATACGCTCTTGCTAGGTCACTGCCACGTTCTCCAGTATTTCTACCCTCGTATTTATCACTAGATAATTCTTTGAGATTCTGTAACATTCGAGTCGAATCAACTTGTGCTTTAGCTAAATTAAAACAAAGTAGAGCAAAGAAAGAAAAGAGAAGTGTCGTTTTATAAGACATAGTTGTTTGTT
>JAHDFQ010000258.1:0-1473 GCA_020628085.1 Saprospiraceae bacterium | reverse complement strand
TTGACGATATTTTTGTTTGGTATAGATACGTTGTTTTTGACGCTCTAAAACTAATTTTGCCAAAGCAATATTCGCAGGATCAGGATTCGCAGGATGTAACGCTCGATTGATATTTACTTCCAACACATCTAGTCGATACATCAAACTCATCAGAAAATCCGTCCGATATTCGATCATATACGCAATTTGATCAGCAAGCATTTGCAACAATGCTTCTTCTGTCATGGGCTGCTCATCTGCTTCAATTTCAAAATCTCGAATAATGAGTTCCGTAGTAGAATGTAGGTTGTTTTTATCCATTACGTTGTAAATAAAAAGGTCATTGAATATTCAGTAACCTTTCTATATGTTTTTCATTACCGTTTATTTTTTCCTTTACCTTCTTGTTTTTCTTTCTCTGGGCCAGCCAACGCTTCGTTTTTACTAGATCGAGCGTATTTGTTTTTACGAACGAGCGGATTGACATGGTCTTCTGCATGTGCTTTTCTATTGCGAGCCACATCAATAGCCAAAAACATAGCACGTCTAAAAGATGCAGGGTCAGCTTGGTTTTTACCTACTATATCAAACGCCGTTCCGTGGTCGGGTGAGGTACGCACGATCGGTAAACCTGCGGTGTAATTGACGCCTTCCCCAAAAGATAAGGCTTTGAATGGTACTAAACCTTGATCGTGGTACATGGCTAAAATTCCATCAAATTTTCTATATTGAGAAGACCCAAAAAATCCATCTGCTGGAAACGGACCCATCACAATTTTACCTTTGTTTTTAGCTTCTGCAATAACAGGACGAATGAGACGATCTTCTTCGTCACCAATAGCACCATTGTCGCCCGCATGTGGATTGAGTCCTAAAATGGCAATTGTAGGCTCTGCAATACCAAAATCAACTTTTAAAGAATGGTGTAACAAGTTTAGTTTCTTTTGAATGAGTTCTCGTTTGATTGCGCTCGAAACGTCTTTCAACGGTAGGTGATTGGTCACTAAACCCACTCTCAAACCATCATTCACCATTAACATGAGGCTTTCTTTGGTCTCAAAATGATCTGTAAAATATTCCGTATGTCCAGGATATCCGAAGTTAGCCAATAGCATTGCCTTTTTATTGATTGGTGCCGTAACGACCGCATCTATAAAATCACCTTTTAAGTCGTTGGTTGCCTGCGCCAAGGCAATACCTGCATATTTTCCTCCTGTTTCATTTTCTTCACCTAATGTGATTTTCACATCATCTTGCCAGCAATTGACTACATTCACCTTACCAGCAAAAAGGCGTTCTGCACTTTTTTGAGATTCAAACTGAAAACGATCTAATTCGATCACATTTTTGTGATAGATGACTGCTTTAGAAGAACCATAAATCACAGGTGTACAAATATTACACATTTCGGGGTGCATCAAAGTCTTTAAGATGACTTCTAAACCCACACCATTTATATCACCTATTGTTATTCCTATTTTTAATTTTTCCATT
>JAHDFQ010000030.1:15987-35741 GCA_020628085.1 Saprospiraceae bacterium | reverse complement strand
TGATATGTATGATTACTTGTTTTAGTTGTTCTAATGTTGTTATTTTTGTACTAAGTAACGATCAAATAATAACTACCGCATCTTGCTTATGATCTTTTAAAGCCATATTTCGTTGAAAAGCCTCGTGATAGCTAGGCTATCCCTACGTTTTTCGCCTTATCTGACTTCAAAATTTCTATTTCAAGAGGTCGGACTTATTTTTTGTTCGTTACTAAGAGAAACGCATAAACACTAAATTTACAAATGAAAATTTTAAGTTTCATATTAATTTGTTTTTTATCCACATCCATTGTATCGGCGCAGGACGCTGATAAAATCAATTGGTTGACGTGGGAGGAAGCAGTAGAAAAATCGAAAATCGAAAAGAAAAAGATTTTTGTCGATATATATACAGACTGGTGCGGTTGGTGTAAAAAGATGGATATTGCTACTTTTCAAAAGCCACATATTGTTAAGTATATGAATGAAAACTATTATGCTGTGAAATTTAATGCAGAGCGTAAAACACCTATTGTATACAATGGTCAAACCTACGAATATAAGAAACAAGGCAGAAGAGGGTATCACGAGCTCGCCTATAAGATTACAAAAGGTCAATTGAGTTATCCAACGATTGTGTTTATTGATGAACATCTTAATATCATTCAACCCATTCCTGGCTTTAGAGATCCAATGGAATTCGAAATGATGATGACTTATTTTGGTTACGATATTCATAAAACCACCCCTTGGGCTACGTATCAAACCGAATATGAACCGATGCGTAAATCAAAGAGTATGCAACCCAAAGCAAATCGTATTATGCGAGTAAAGGATAATGAGTAAAATTTTCCATAAAAAAGCGTCATCAAATCATATTTTGATGACGCTTTTTGAATTTAAACCTTCTTTGAACTAAGGCTTAATTACTGCTTAACTATTTTCTGTGACCAAATTCCCTTATCAGAGCTTGCTTTTATAAAATACTGTCCTGATGAAAGGGTACTCATATCAATCGTTTGTTGCTGTGTTGAATTTTGTACCATAATACAAGACTGACCAAACACATTAACTACTTCAATAGATATTTTTTCTTGATTTTTAATATCAACATCAATCGTTATTTGATCTTGAACAATTGTTGGATAAACCGAGATTGTACTTTCTAACGTTGACCGTTGAATGCTGGTCGTTTCAGATTCACTCATTGCAGTCAGACGATAGACCATTCCTTCGGTAGGGTCTTGATCCAATGTTGATGGATAACCGCTATATAAATCTGTAATTAGATCTATTTGAGGGTTGGTTATATCGCCAGCAATACTAAATAGTGCTGTAAATTCTTCGGTATTCATATCCATATCATACATTAATCCGATCAATGGTGCATATAATTCGTGTACTTCAGGATTATTGACAGACTCTTCACCGAAATGCCATTCAATATCGTTGCTGCCTTCATACAGCCATAATTGAAAATTGACTACAATATTAGCAGTTCCAGCCCAAGTCACTTCATTATAAAAAGCTACATTATTCCATTCAACTTTACAAATACGTTGACCTATTTCACCGACGGTTTCGTGCGCAATAAAACCTTTAGAAATTTCTTCATTATAACCTGGATCAATTATATCAGAATAATAAGCTACAATGAAATCAGAATTTGATGCTGTATTTTCTTCGTTATCAAAGTATAAAATTCCTCCATTGAATGCATCATTCATACCCAATGTTTGATATGTTTTTGAGTCAAACACAAAATCAAATCCAATTGGAAAAGAAAAGGAAGGATCATCCCAAACACCATCCGTCAGAAGAGAAGGGTTTTCTAACGGAGTGTAAGCACTGTTAGCTGCTGTTAATTCGTACTCAAAATTTATGCTAGATTGACCATATGATACGGATGAAGCAAAAGCCCAGAGTACTAAAAATAAAGATTGTTTCATTTCTCAAAAGTTTAAAAATTAGCTAAATCAATTTTATTCTTTAGTCTTGTATAAAACCCATTACAAGACCTATAATACAGGCGACATTTGCCCCGTATTAGACTATATTAGATTAGAAAGTTCAGCTATATGAGGTTACAGCAAAACGTAGATTTTTGGAATACAAGAATTACTATAATCTTACAAAATTAGGATAAGTACCATTAATTGTAACACTATAGAAGCATAGTTTACATTGCATTAAGCAATATATTCTATTGTTTTGAAGTAATGTGAAATGAATTTAGTAGTGTATGAGATTTGAATTATCACAGAGGAATTTGTCCAGTATGATAGTATAAATTGTTTCTTGATGATTACATAACAATAACATTGCCTAAAATGAAAATCTGATTAATAAAGTCCATTTTTTAACATTTTCAAACTAAAAGAGGACAATACTTGTGAATGTATTAGGTTATTTTCTAAATGAAATAAGGAAGTTATTAGAATCAAGACTTTAAACTATAGATGCAATAATTCATTACCATTATTTCATAATATTAAAGTCTAAACCACTTTTTCTTAAAATCGCCCAGTGACCCCAGCCATTACATTTAATCCAATGCCTGGGTAGTTTTGCCAGCGTTCCAATTTATTATTAAAAAGGTTATTGACATCTGCAAAAGCTCCAAAATTGGGACTAAACCAATATTCTGCACCAAAACTAAGATCAAACAACGCATTGAGTTTTTCTTCAAATAAATCGGGCGTAACCGCCGTAACACCGTTTTGAAGGAATAACTCTGTTTTGAATAATAAGCGATCTTGCAAGGTGGTATAGCGTAGACTCACGTTGGTCTCAAACGAAGGAAGATGCCAAGGTTTTTGCTGATTTTCAAGCGTGAAAATATTAGAACGAATCATTCCACTAACCTCTAATTCCTCTATGATATTTAGGCCAATTGTTCCTTCGATCACCACAATTTGAGCGGTATCATATAAGACGTCAAAACGTTTAGTATCGTCAAAGTTATTGATAAACAAAGCTAAGTTATCTACGTTTTTGATGCCTACTTTTCCTTGGTATTCTACAATATTAGCATTACCTTTTACTCCTCCGTAAAATTCTTGGTATTTAGAATTACGTATGTCAAAACCAGACGAAACCAAAAATGGATTATAATTGGTTAAATCTTGAAAGCTGTTTTTAACAAAATTTCCTTCCCAACCTGCAAACGCTGCCAGTCGTGTTCCCAAAATATTGAGAGATGCTTCGATATCTGGATACACCGTAAACGCATCGGCGGATGCAATTAAATTGGCTCCAATATCCACCTTAAACCGATTGGCATGAAAACCGAAACTGGGTTGAATTAGGAAATTGTTTAAGGTTTGAGAGCGTTCTGAATTGTCTGTAAATTTGGTGAAATCACCATGTAGAATGATTCCAACAGGATGCTTTTCGTTAATAAATTTATTTAAACCAATCAATATATCTGTACCGCTTTCTTTAGAAGCAAAACGATCAGTTAGGCGATAAAAATCAAATTCTGCCCAATAATTCAAATCGCCTTGCGTGCGCTCGCTATTCCTAAAATCAACACCAAAATCAAAAGTATTGAAACGCTGACGGACTTCGTCTTTAGTAAAAGTTTCAACTTCATGATCGTAACCATAAAAAAACCGATTGTTTTGATTGAATCCAATATTAGAACCGACTTCAAAGCCTTGTTCTAGGAAATAATAGGTTCCTTCCACCGAACCACCCGTTTCTGAAAATCGTTGATTATCTAAATTATTACTGTTATTGGCGGAGTGATGCTGAGCTTTTCCACCTACAAATAAATTGTCACTAATTTTATCAAAATAAGACAACTCCGCATACGGTGAACGGGGTATTCCATAACCCAATTTCCCATAGCCTTTATAACTCGGTGGAGTCGCCTCTGAACGCATAGCGATGGGTCGAATAGTAGGAGCGGGGTAATCTACCTCTAATGTTTGTGTGGGTAAATTATAAATAAGTTGCTGACTCGATGTATCCAACGGTGGTAAGACAGGAGTTAAATATAATTTACTAGCCTCTGATAATTGTGCATCAAAGTTTTTAATAATTTCAACTTGACTTCCTTCTAAATCTGGTTGTGCGGAAAGCGTTACACTTATAAAACAGCAAAAAATGAATACAATATATTTATTGAGAATTATCATAAGATAATGGTTTTTTCGTTTAGATAAACTGATGAAGTGGGCGTCCTACTTTAAGTGAGTTGCCCACTATCCGAAGAACAAATAATTAGTTACCTTCCTGCATTTTCAAATCTTCCTCAGGATTGTTTTGTTCTAAACGGCTGGCTTCTTCCAATCGTTTGTTCACAATATTCAATTTATTTTTAGCTTCGTCCACTAAAGATTGATCTTCCGTAAAGCCCTCAATTACAGCTTCAAAAGCTGCTCTAGCATTGAAAAGATCATTCTGTTCTGTTAAAATATCTCCAAGCAGAATAACAGATTTAGCTACCCAAAACTGGTAATTGGAACTGGTTTTGTTCGCATTGATACACAGTTCTTTTGCTTTTTCTAATTCTCGTCTTTGATAATGAATGTAAGCAATTAGATACCGTGCTTCGGCAGTCAATTCGTTGTCGCTGTTTTGAATGGTTTTCGTCAGTGCAGTTTCCGCAGTGGCATAGTCTTTTTTATCAAATGCGATTTTTCCAATATAAAAATTAGCTGCGGCTTTTTGCTCATTTGATGCTTTAGGATTATTGCGAACCTTATCTGCCATGACGATCATCGCATCATTATCATTGATTTGATAAGCGGCACGCAAAGCCCCAATTTGTGCATCAAACTGTAATTCTTCCGTATCTGCAATATTTTCTAGTTGAACGAAATAAGCATATGATTTTTGAAAATCTTTTTCGTGATTATAAGCTATCAAAGCGGCTTTGTTTAATGCTTTTCCATAGTAGCGACTCTGTCCTCGATTCATCACATTTTCATAGTTGAATAAAGCTTTCGAGTAATCTTTCAGTACCGCATAAGATTCAGCTGTATTATAATATGCCTGCAAGCTATATCGACCGTTTGGGTAACTACTTAAATAACCTCGATAACTCTCAATTGCTTTTTCATAACTACCATTCTCGAACTGATTTTCAGCAGAACGGAAAGTTAAATCTTCCTTGCCTTCATCATCTACAGAATAACCAGGAATCGTATCTAAAAACTTCAAATATTCTTGTGGTTGAGCTAGCACATCTACATAAATCTCTTCTAATGCCGTTAGCGCCGCAGTCGATTCTCGATCATCAGGATTGTTATTAAAGACGTCTTTATAATACTGTATGGCCAAATTATAATCTCCTTGATTATAAGTAATTAAGCCTAATTTTACTAACGCCTCATTATACAAATTAGAATTTTTATATTGGTTGACTAAGGTCGTGAGGGGTTTTACGGCTTCATTATTTTTACCTAATATTTGATAAGTGTCACCTAGAGCATACAGGGCTTCATCTGCATATTCTGAACTTGGATAATCGGTTGTAATTCGTTCTAAGGCAATGATTTTATCAGTTGTATTTCCACGTAGCCCTTCAATGATTGCCTTTTGATAAATGGCATAGATATATCCATTATATTTTCGACTGATCGCTTCGTCATAGTATCGAACAGCCGAGTTGTAATCGTTCGTTTTGAAATAACAATCACCCGTTCGTAATATAGCATCACCCAAAAGTTGATTTTTGACATAATCGTTAGAAATATAGGCTTGATTGGCTTTAATGCCGTCTACAGATTTTCTAAAATATTGTAAAGCCGCCGCATAGTCTTCTTGTTTTAAATAATTATATCCTAAGGTATAATTGGCGGTGTGTAAAGACGATTCATCAGGCAGATTATTGATACCACGAGCATTGGTCAAAAACTGATTCATTTTGATCGTACTTTCACCAAAATCTTCTTTGTTGTGGGCAATTTCACCTAACCAATAGTAAGCCAACGCCTTTGTTCGATTATCTGTTGGAACTTCTAATGATTTTAAAAACATCACTTTTGCTCCTTCGCTATTATTGTCTTTATGTAATTGTAAACCACGATAAAAAGCAACTTTTTGGTAAGCTGCTCTCAATTGAGGTGTTTTATTCGGAATGCTTTCAATCGTTTTCAGAGCTTGTACGTAATCTCTTGTATTTAAGAAAATATTACTCATAATCGTTTGCGCCTCTAGATAGTGAGGCGAATTTGGTTGAATCTTTTGAAGGGTGGTTATGGCTTCTCGATCATATTTCAATTCATAAGAAAGTTTACCATAATTCCATTCAGATTCTGCTTGTATGTTAGAATCATAATTCATCTTTTGAGCAGTGGCAAAAGCAGAACGGGCAGATGGTTTTTGGTTTAGATTAATGTATGAATCGGCTAAAATATACAGGGCATTTTGACCTAAAGGACTATCACTTTTACTCAACTCTAATAAATTATTAGCAGCACTTCGATAATTTTTAGCTTGATGTTGAACGAAACCCAATTGATAAAAATCTTCCGCTCGCATCTTACTTGCTCGTTCGGCATAATATTCCAAATAGGGTAATGCTTTCGCATATTCGCCCTGTTCAAAGTAGGTTTGCCCAATTAAATGATGGATTTCTTTTTGATTTCGAACGGAATTATTTGCCAATTGAGGCAAACCGTAAGATAAGACTTGATCGTATTGTCCTTCGGCAAAATAAATTTGGGTTTTGTAGTAAGGAATATGGTTTCTATATTTTTTAGAAGGTTCTACACGGTCGAAACTCTGTAGTGCTTGATCATATTTTCCTTCAAAAAACTGGCACATACCAATATAGTAGTTGGTCGGATAATAATATTTATTTTCAATATCTTTGATTTGTTGGAATTGTACTTTTGCACGTCCAAATTTTTTCCGAACAAACAAGGCATACCCTTTCTTAAAAACAACCGCTGACCGTTGATCTTTAGATAACGAAAACGGATCAATCATATCAAAAAAAGTATAGGCTTTTTCATATTCTTTAGCATCATAGTAGAAATTACCTGCCTCGATTACTGCTTCGTTTGCTAATGGATCAGGTTGATAACGGCGAACAAAATCAGCGAGTAATTTTTCACCATCAATTTGATTCATCCGAACGGCTGATTTGGCATACCCCAATTCTGCTTTCATCATCAGATCTGCAAAACCTTGATCTTGCACTGGACGCATGACATTGAGTGCATCTTGATATTCGGATTGCGCCTGAGCGAGCAAACCTTTTTCAAAAAAATCATTACCTCTTTTATAAGATAGTTGAGCATCTGTAAACACACTGGTTTCTTGGCAAAAGACCAAAGCGGTGCAACAGATAATAATTAAGTTGGTTAAAAATATTCGTTTGATAGCCATGAGTAAAATATGGTTGTGGGTGTGTTAAGGGTAGGAATGCTAGGTTAATATGTAAAAGAGAAAGACTACACAGTCATTTATACAATTTTGAAGGTTTTATCCAATAGTTCGATTTTAAAGTTGACTTTGGCTTTTAATGCTTCAAACACTTTCAACATAGTACCAATCGTTACATTACTAGCACCGTTTTCAAGTTTAGAAATTTGAGATTTTTGTACACCAATCAGTTTTCCGAGTTCTTCTTGAGTCAAATCTCTTTGTTTTCTTGCGGTCTTAATCATCTCGCCAACGAGATCTATTTTCAACTCCAATTCAAACTCATCCCTTTTTGGAGTTCCAACCTCACCGATATATTTTTTTTTCACTTGATCTAAACTTGTAACTTTTATTGGTTTGTTCTTCATGAAATTCTAATTTAATGGTGTAATAATGACATTATTCATTTCGCATCAAAGTATTCTTTTCTAAGCAGTTCGGCTCTCTTTATTTGATCTTTGGGTATTTTTTTGGTTTTCTTGACAAATCCATGTGTACTCACTACCAATGTGTTTTTACGATTTTCTGTATCCCAAAATGCTAGAAGTCTAAACTGTCTTTTATTGTAAAGTGTTCTAAATTCCCAGATATGGTCATTTATTTTCTTAAATAATTTGGGATCGTTTTTGTAACTAGATAATTCAATGTTATAAATTATTTTATTTCTTGATTTTTCATCTAAACTGTCTAAAAATGAGATGGCATCGTCAAGAAATGCAACATCAAATTTTTTATTCATATTTAACTTGTTTGAATTAATTTAAGTTTCTATATATAGAAACTTTCTTGCTTATGGGTTTAATTTTTTTCCATTTATATTAATTAAACAGTTTTTGACACCAAATATTACTGATTCAGTTTAATTAAATTATCAACTATACATCGTCAAAATCCCAAAATGATACCTATTACTCATGCACCACATCCCCAAATAAATCATATTCACGAGCTTCGGTGATATGTACATTTGCAAAATCTCCAATGCGGACATAGTTAATAGCCGCTTCGACCAATACTTCATTATCGACTTCTGGGGAGTCGGCTTCGGTACGACCTACAAAATATTCACCTTCTTTACGATCAAATAATACTTTTAGTGTTCTCCCCACTTTGGCTTCATTTTTATCAGCCGAAATTTCTTGCTGAATTGCCATGATTCGGTTGGCACGATTGACTTTAGTCTCCGCAGAAACATCGTCCTCTAAGTCGTGTGCAATAGTGCTTTCTTCGTGTGAATATTGGAAAACACCCACTCGTTCAAATTTCATATCTGCCACAAAATCACATAAGTCTTGAAACTCTTCTTCCGTCTCACCTGGAAAACCTACCAATAAAGTCGTTCTAATCGTAATATCTGGAATAATCTTACGAGCATAAGCGATCAATTCACGGGTTTCTGCTTGCGTAATTTGACGACGCATTCGGTGTAAAACGGCATCATTAGCGTGTTGTAATGGAATATCTAGGTAGTTACAAATCTCTTTTCGGCTTGCCATCACATCAAAAATCTCCTTTGGAAACTTGGATGGATAGGCATAATGTAAGCGAATCCACTCAATACCTTCCACATCTGCTAAGGCATTCATGAGTTCTGGTAAACGGCGTTCTTTATATAAGTCCAAACCATAATACGTCAATTCTTGAGCAATCAACATGAGTTCTTTTACACCCATTTTTGCTAAGTTTTCGGCTTCTTTGACCAAATCTTCTATCGAACGAGAAATATGTTTTCCACGCATAAGCGGAATGGCACAAAACGAACACGTTCGGTTGCAGCCTTCTGATATTTTCAAATAAGCATAATGTTGGGGTGTCGTTGTAATCCGTTCACCAATGAGTTCATGCTTATAATCGGCATTTAATTTTGCTAGTAAACCAGGTAATTCCAATGTTCCAAAAAAGGCATCCACCTCAGGAATATCATCTTCCAATTGATCTTTATAGCGTTGCGATAAACAACCCGTTACATAGAGTTTATCAATGCCACCTTTGTTTTTAACATCGGCATATTGTAGGATCGTATTAACAGATTCTTCTTTTGCTAAATCAATAAAACCACAGGTATTTACAATGATGATATTGGGATCTTCTTCATCACTATCATGCACCACATCGTAATCATTACCCCGCAATTGGGTAATTAAATTCTCTGAATCCACTAGGTTTTTGGAACAACCCAATGTAATGACGTTTACTTTATCTTGCTTTAAGGTCTTTGTCTTCAAAATATAAAAAGTTTGCACAAAGATACGGACTTTCAAAATGATGAAAGCATAAAACGAGATAAGATATTTTTATATTAGCAGCTTTGTTTGAAACCTATGCTTTATAGAATTGTTATTCTTGCATTATTTCAATTTTTAGTAATGGACGAAAAATAAGTTTCGTATTTTGACAAGGGAATTTTGAATCAAGACAAGGCGAAAAAAGTAGGGATAGCCTAGCTATCACGAGGCTTTTTAACGCAGTATTGATTTAAAAGTGCCAGTCAGTAAATTGGGAAGTTATTATTTGAGCATTACTTAGTAATCAAACATCATGGAAACCATCGCAATGCCAACAAGTATCAAAGTCAATGTTCATTCTATTCCATTTGAGGAAGTACCTCAATTTTCAAAAAGAGATACGGCTTATGTCAATGAACTAGACGCTTTACGTCCTTTTTATAAGTATGATGTTCGACTAGAAGCGTTCCAACAAGTGATTGAGGATAAGTCAAAACAACCAATTGATCGAACACTGTTGATTGATGTGTTGACGAAACAATATGCTGCCTTTTCAAAGAGTTCGAAGGTAGACCTACAAATCCAACGATTAGCAGACTCCAATACTTATACCATTATTACGGCGCATCAGCCGAGCCTTTTTACTGGGCCTCTGTATTATATATATAAGATCATTTCGACAATCGAGTTAACAAAGACGTTGAATACCGAGTACTCTGACTATCATTTTGTTCCAGTTTTTATAACAGGAGGGGAGGATCACGACTTTGAGGAAATGAATCATGCCCAGATTTTTAATAACCGTTTGGAGTGGCAAAATGATGAAAAAGGGTCGGTTGGAATGATGAAAACGGCTTCTTTAAAACCAGTTTTGGAGGAGTTGAAGGGGATTTTGGGAAATTCAGAGAAAGCAGCGGAGATTTATGAATTGATTGAATCGACCCATACGAACTTCGATCAATACAGTGAGGCGACGATGGCGTTGGCGCATGAGTTGTTTAAGGAGGACGGTTTGGTCATTTTAAATATGAATCAAAAAGAGTTGAAGCGAGCTTTTATTCCGATTTTAAAACAGGAACTATTTGAACAAGTTTCGCATAATTTTATAGAAAAAACACAAGTTCAATTAGAAACTGCAGGCTTCAAAGCGCAGGCATTTCCTCGTCAAATCAATCTGTTTTATTTGACGGATCAAGTTCGAGAACGGATTGTTTTTGAGGATGATATGTTCAAAGTATTAAACACCAACTACTCATTTACGAAGTCAGAAATGGAATCTGAATTAGAAGCACATCCAGAACGATTTAGCCCGAATGTCAATATTCGCCCTTTATACCAAGAGTTTATTGTGCCCAACTTGGCTTATGTTGGAGGTGGAGGAGAATTAGCTTATTGGATGGAACGCCAATCGCAATTTGAACATTTCAAGATTAATTTTCCGATGTTAATTCGTCGAAATTCGGTTCTATGGATTGATAAGAATATTAAAAAGAAAATGAATAAATTAGGTTTAACCGTTTATGATTTTTTAAAGAAAGAACATAAAATTATCAATGAATTTGTAGATGAAACGGCAGATTCTACGTTAAATTTAGATGCTCAAAAGCAACAAATTGAAACCATTTTTAAGGAAATTTCATCAATTGCAATAGAAGTTGATCCCACACTTAAAAAAACAGTTTTAGCGGAACAAACTCGGCAGCTTAAAGCCATTGAGCAAATTGAAAGCCGCCTCGTTCGTGCCGAAAAGCAAAAGCATGAAGTGGCACTCAACCAAATCAAATCGATCAAAGAAAAATTATTTCCCAATAGAGGTTTACAAGAACGTGTGGATAACTTTATTCCGTTTTTCTTGAAGTATGGTTGGGAATATTTTGAAATTTTGAAGTTGCACTTGAATCCGTTGGAAAAGGAGTTGGTGGTGATAGAAGAGGAGTAAATTTATATACCACTAGTTAAGCGAAGGTTGTACCTTCGATTGTATGATGCGCTGTAACTGACAGCACCATTTGTAGAATGTTAAAGTAATAAAAAGTGACTTTGCTATGCTCAAAACTTGATTTGACTAAGATAGGTTTGTTTTTCAATATGAATACATTTTGCCAGCCCAAAAGACAGAATCTTGCAGACATAACGACAGAGGCGCAGCCTATGCCGAGCTAGGGAAAGGATTGGTAGTGATAGAGGAGGAGTAATAGTAAAAAAGGATCATCTGCATCGGCATGTGATCCTTTTTTGCTAGATTTTTTTTCTATTTTGTAGGTTCCGTTTCCACAATTTCTTTTAAAGACTTATTACCATCGAACCCTTCTTCCATTAATTTTACCACCTTAAATTCGGTACGTCTATTTTTCTGGTGCTTGGCTTCTGAACAAGGTACGTCGTTGGCACACTCATTTACTAATCTAGATTCACCGTAGCCATTAGCAGTTAAGCGATCTCTGGAAATACCACGAGATACGATATAATCCACCGCTGATTGCGCTCGTCTTAAAGATAAATCTTGGTTATACGCATCGTCGCCACGGCTATCTGTATGTGAAGATAACTCGATAATGATGGGCGTTGTTTTTAGAACATTCACTAAGTTATTTAGAGCAGGTTTAGCCGTTTCTTTGATGGTCGCTTTATCATAATTATAGTAGATATTTTCTATTTCTATAATTTCATCGAGATTGATTTTTCGTAAAGTGATTCTACCTGTAATGGAGCTACTTAAAGGTTCTTGAGATTCATCATTATCATAAATACCTGATAAATTATGAGGTGCAATACCGTCTAAACAAATTGTACACCCATCACGCTCGACAACTGCTTCTATTCTTTTGGTGTAATAACCAGGTTTTTTAACCTGAATAATATAGTGATTTTTCTTTTCAAAATGATATACAAAGTTTGGATCAGCCTGATTAGCAATAGTCATTTCTTGCTCACCAGTAGTTTTATTGTATATCTCAATTTTTGTATTGTTTATAGCTTCACCTATAATTTTATTATCGGCAGTATATTCTTGTATTAAACCTGTAAATTCGTAACCTTCCAAATGTATCATTGGAATAGCATGATTAGATGGTTGATTTTTTCCAAAATCTATTACTATAGTTTTAGGTTGATAGGCTTGTCGGTTAAAAATAATTTTATAAGTATCCGATTGAGGTACATCAATACTAAATTTACCCTCGTAATCGGTTTCGTGATCCCCCGAAATCAAAGACTCTCCTTGATAAACATCAATTTTTACATCTTTTAGACGATCTTCGTGTTCACTATCATAAACATAACCCTCAAAAATATTTTGCTGAGCGTTTAAAGAAAAAGAAAGAAATATTAGGAGGAAAAAATGGAGCGATGTACGCATAGGTGCTACTGTTTTATTTTAGTTAAAATTCTAAACTAAAACGGGTCACCTAGTGCGATGTTCAGTCTTCTAGTTATCAGAGACAATCATAGGAGTGCTAATGTCCTAATGAAACCCTTCCATGAACATCAATCGTTCGCCTTTTTTATCTTCATAAAATAAGCCATTAGAATAAGCTAAATGACCACTAACGATGGTGTGTTCTACGTTACCTGTAAACGAGTGTCCTTCAAATGGTGACCAATTACACTTATAATGTATATTGTCTTTTTCAACGATCCATTGTTTGTTGATGTCTACAATGGCAATGTCCGCCCAATATCCTTCACGGAGATAACCCCGCTCTTTGACCTGTAAACACTGTGCAGGAGCATGGCACATTTTTTCGATAATTTTCTCCAAACTGATTTCACCTTTATGGTAAAATTCTAACATGACATTTAAAGTATGTTGGATTAAAGGAACGCCAGAAGGTGCTGAAAAATACTTGTTTTGCTTTTCGTCCCATGTATGTGGTGCATGATCGGTGGCAATAATATCTAAACGGTCATCGAGTAGAGCAGGCATCAACGCACTTCGATGTTCTTCACCCTTAATAGCAGGATTACACTTAATTTGAGTGCCTTTATCAGCATAACGATCACTATTAAAATACAAATGATGGACACATAATTCAGAGGTGATTCGTTTCTCCGTTAGCGGAATATCATTTCTAAATAAATCCAATTCATCTTTGGTTGAAATATGTAAAATATGCAATCGAGTATCGTATTTCTTCGCCATTTCAACCGCCATACTTGACGATTTATAACAACCTTCTACATTCCGAATAATCGGGTGTAAATGAACAGGGATGTCCTCGCCATATTTTTCTTTATATACCCGTTCATTCGCCCGAATCGTTTCCTCGTCTTCGCAATGCGTGGCAATTAACATGGGAACTTGGCTAAATAAACCTTCCAATGCTTTTTGATTATCAACTAGCATATTGCCCGTACTCGAACCCATGAAAATCTTTACACCACATACGGTTTCGGCGTTTGTTCTAAGAACTTCATCTAAATTATCATTGGTAGCACCCATGAAAAAGGAATAATTTGCTAGTGATTTATGGGCAGCAATATCATATTTATGTTGTAATTTTTCTTGGGTTACGGCAGGAGGTTTGGTATTGGGCATTTCCATGTAAGACGTAACACCGCCTGCAACGGCTGCACGAGGTTCAGTGTATAAATCTGATTTGTGGGTCAGACCAGGCTCTCTAAAATGCACCTGATCGTCAATGATACCAGGGATAACGTGTTTCCCTTCGGCATTGATTTCTTTATCTGCCTTTTTATCAATCGTTGTGGCGATTTGCTCTATTCTTCCATTTTTTATAAAAATATCTGCCACTTGTTGCTTGCCTTCGTTGACAATTGTTCCTCCTTTTATCAGTATCGTTCCCATATATTTGATGTTTTATTTGATCGTGAAATTAAACTATTTTATGCTTTTTGCATAGTTTTGTGAAAAAGAAAATACGTTCTCAAAAATACTATTATGAAAAACTTCAATACAGATTCCGTTTCTAATTCTGATTTTAAAATAGGCATTCTAGGTGGTGGACAACTCGGTAAAATGCTCGGTTTGGCGGCAGCGAATTGGGATGTACAAATTTGGATGTTGGACACTTCAAAATCTTTTCCTGGTGGGAATACTTGTACCAATTTTGTAGAAGGTAACTTCAAGAATTATGACGATGTATATAATTTTGGAAAACAAGTAGATGTCCTGACTATTGAAATAGAACATGTCAATACAGATGCACTATTGCAATTGGAAAAAGAAGGGATTACGGTTCATCCAAGTCCTTCTAAACTTAATATCATCAAGGATAAAGGTTTGCAAAAACAGTTTTACGCTGAGCAAGGTTTGCCTACGTCTGAGTTTCAATTATTGAGAGATAAAAATGATATTTTGGATGCTATTTCTAACGAAAATTTGGCTTATCCTTTTGTACAAAAGTCTCGATTAGCGGGTTATGATGGAAAAGGAGTGGCGGTGATTAGAAGTGCATCCGATAATAATAAAATCATGGATGTTCCATCAATGATTGAACCTTTGGTGGATATTGATAAAGAGTTGGCGGTGGTGGTTGCTCGAAACGAATCGGGTGAAGTCAAGGCGTTTCCAACGGTAGAAATGGAGTTTCATCCAACGGCTAATTTGGTGGAATATTTATTGTGTCCATCCAGTGTTTCGGATGAAATTATTGAAAAAGCGGAATCCGTTGCCATGAAAGTGATGGAGGCATTTGATATTTGTGGATTGTTGGCGGTGGAGTTATTTTTGACAAAAAAAGGTGAAATCTTAATTAACGAAGTCGCTCCTAGACCGCACAATAGTGGACATCATACGATAGATAGTTGCTATACTTCTCAGTTTGAACAACACCTTAAAGCGATTATGAATTTGCCGTTGGGTAGTACGAAAATGAAAACGCCATCTGTGATGTTGAATATTTTGGGGGCGGATGGATATACAGGGAAAGCACATTATCAAGGATTGAGCGAATCTATGAAGATCGAAGGGGTAAATTTTCATATTTATGGAAAGGAAATCACTAAACCATTCCGAAAAATGGGACATATTACGGTCGTTGGAGAATCGGTAGAAGTGGCTCGTCAACAAGCGGAATTGGTGAAAGATAAACTGAAAGTGATTAGTATAGAAAGCTAGATTTTAATAGCAAGGCATTGTTAAAATGCCTTGCTATTGACTGATTGATTCAACACTATTTCAATTCTTCACGCAACATATACGTTCTTCTCATTTTACGGAATAAATTGCTGGCTTGCTCATTGTTTAAGGTTTGTTGCCCATCACTAAAGGCTTTTTCTGGGGTGTGGTGTGCTTCAAAAATAACACCGTCGGCACCAGCCATAATACTTGCCAAAGCAATCGGTTCTATATACGCTCGTAAGCCAATACCATGAGACGGATCAGCTATAACTGGTAAGTGGGTTTTTTCTTTTAGAATAGCAATGGCATTGATATCGAAGGTATTGCGATAAGCGGTTTCATAGGAACGAATACCTCGTTCACATAACATGATTTTTTCATTTCCATTAGAAAAAATATATTCTGCTGCTTGTAATAGTTCGTTCAACGTTCCTGAAATACCACGTTTTAATAACACAGGTTTGTCTACCTTTCCAAGTGCGTCTAATAGGTTGAAGTTCTGGGAGTTTCGAGCCCCGACTTGGAAAATATCAACATAATCATACATGGCTTCAATCTGTTCGCTCATCATCACTTCTGTAATGATTTTAATACCTGCTTCTTTCGCTAATTGATGCCATAGTTTCAGCCCATCAATCCCTAATCCACGAAATGAATATGGAGAACTTCGAGGTTTATAAACACCACCTCGCATGATTTTAATATTGTTAGCTTTCAGAAGTTGTATGGTATCGTTAATTTGTTCTTCTGATTCAATCGAACAAGGCCCTGCCATCATTTGAAAATGACCTGTTCCTATGTTGACACCATCACCTAAATCAATTACAGTATCTTTGACTTTCCATTTTTTGGATACTAATTTATAGGCATCACTCACTTTATGAATATCTCGTACACCGTCTAACGTTCCGATAGCACGAATATCAAAATCTCGTTTACCGATACCGACAATATAATCACCAAATTGAGTGTTGATTTGGTTGGTTTGGTAATTAATATCCGCTAATTTTTGCTGGAGTGCTGCAAGTTGAGGAGCAGCTATATCTTTTTCTAATTGAATAATCATAATTAATTGTTTTATGGTTTAAACTGTTACTTTTCCTTTTACCATCTCAATAAAATTATGAATGGTTTGGGTAATATTATTAGATGCTTTCAAAGCACGAATAAAGGCACTTCCAATGATAGCACCATTGGCATATTGACACGCAGTAGAGAAGGTTTCATGATCTGAAATTCCAAAACCAATTAAGCGAGGATTTTGTAATTGAAGGCCATTAATTCGATTAAAATAATCTAGTTGAGCCTCTGAAATCCCTTTTTTTGCACCTGTAATTGCAGAGCTAGAGACCATATAAATGAATCCTTTGCTGAGTTCGTCAATCTTTTTAATACGTTCATTACTGGTTTGTGGCGTGATTAAAAAGCTGATTCCAATGTTTAGTTTTTCAAACGTAGCCTTATATTTTTCTTCATACACATATAAAGGCATATCTGGTAGAATCAAACCGTCAATACCGTATTCGGCGCACTTTTCTAAAAAAGCCATATCGCCATACTGCATCATTTGGTTGAAATAACCCATCATAATTAATGGAATATTGGACTGTTTTCGGACAACAGCCACTTGTTGAAACAATAAATCCAATGTCATTCCATTTTTCAAGGCAGCCGTTCCACTTTCTTGAATGGTTGGGCCATCCGCCAAAGGGTCAGAGTAGGGCATACCGATTTCAATCAAATCTGCACCTGCTTTTTCCAATTCTAATATGATCGTTTCAGTATCATTTAAATTGGGATAACCACCTGTGAAATAAATATTTAGGATATTCTTTCCTTTATTTTTAAATAATTGTTCTATTCTGTTCATAATGAATTATTCTTTTGAAAATAATTTCCAAGCTAATAGGCTCATTGGAATATAAGCAACTGTCAAGTCTAAAATATTAAACCACATCGGTGAAGGGAGTTGTGCCACCATCATGATTCCACCCATCAAAAATAATATTCCGATTCCAAGAGCAAATTGTTTCTTATGTGAAACAGCTATTAAAACGGCAATTGCTGCGCCAACGAAAGTCCCTAAAGCGTGAGCTAAAAATGGCATAATGAAGTGTTTAGCCTCATAACGTGGCATATTTTGAATAATACTTCCAAGATCATTTGGGTTTGTTCCTTCTGGCAAAGGAATGACTGATCCGCTAATACCAATAATTTGCATATTGACGAAACCGCCAATAAAAGCACCGATTAATACCGCAAGAATATTTCTAAAAATTGGATGCATACTATGTTGATTGTTTGTTTAAAAATTGGTTTTCTATAAATGTTTGACGAAAGTTGCTAAATCTTTATCACCTCGACCCGATAAATTAATGACAATAATATCGTCTTTTTTGTATTTGATCTTATCCATTGCTGCAAAAGCATGTGCGGTTTCTAAAGCAGGAATAATCCCTTCTTGACGAGAACAGAAAAAAGCAGCGTCCAAGGCTTCTTTATCCGTAATACTGACGGCTTCGGCACGACCTGTTTCAATCAAATGTGCATGTAAAGGACCAATTCCAGGATAATCTAAACCTGCGGAGAGTGAATATGGCTCAATGATCTGTCCGTCTTTGGTTTGCATCAATAGCGTTCTACTTCCGTGAATAATACCACGTGATCCCAGAACACTTGTCGCTGCGGATTCACCAGAATCCACGCCTAAACCTGCGGCTTCAACAGCTACTAAACGTACATCTTTATCGTCCATATAGTGGTAGTAGGCACCTGCGGCGTTACTGCCCCCACCGACACAAGCGATAATAATATCGGGGTTTTCGTTGCCTGTATGTTCTTTGAGTTGCCATTTCATTTCCTCGCTAATCACCGATTGAAAACGAGCTACCATATCAGGATAAGGATGTGGACCAACTACCGAACCAATAATATAATGTGTATCGACAGGGTTATTGATCCAATCACGAATCGCCTCGTTTGTTGCATCTTTTAGCGTTTGACTACCACTCATGGCTGGTCGAACTGTTGCGCCCATCATTTTCATACGAGATACATTCGGTGCTTGTCGCTCAATGTCAATCGCTCCCATATATACGATACACTCCATGCCCATTAAGGCACAAACAGTCGCCGTTGCAACGCCGTGTTGACCTGCACCTGTTTCGGCAATAATTCGGGTTTTACCTAAGCGTTTGGCTAGCAAAATTTGACCAATGGTATTATTGATTTTGTGTGCGCCTGTATGATTTAAATCTTCTCTTTTGAGAAAAATATTGGTATTGTAATGCTTGGATAATCGCTTCGCTAAATAGAGTGGAGATGGACGACCTACATAGTCTTTTAACAAGTCTTGAAACTCCTTTTGGAAGCTTGTTTCGTGCATAATATCCAAATAGCGATTTCGTAGTTCTTCTACGTTTGGATACAGCATTTCTGGAACATATGCACCTCCAAATTCGCCATAATATCCTCTTCTATCAACTTTATATTCTTGCATAATTTTATTTTTTACCGCAGAGTTGAACAGAGAACAAGCAGAGTTTAGCAGAGTTTTGAAAGCGTCATAATTAGCTCTGTTCAACTCTGTGCTAACCTCTGTTCAGCTCTGTGGTTAACTACTTTATATAGGTGATTTATGATATTTATTAATTAATCTCCTGATACCATTGACAAGTATGACGACATTGAAATTAATGAGTAAACCAATTTTATTATTTGATAATTTCAGGTATGTCAACACTTGTGCTGTATGAATATCTGCCAGATTATCTACTGATTTTAGTTCAATTATAACTTTATTTTCTACTAACAAATCGACTCTATAACCACATTCTAAATGCACATCTTCATATACAAGTGGTAATGGAACTTCTTTTTCTACTTTTAGACCTGTTTTTTGTAATTCGTAATACAAACAAGCTTGGTAAGCTGATTCTAATAAACCTGGACCAAGTTCTTTGTGAACGTTTATAGCTGCTCCAATAATCCTTTCTGTAATTTGGTTAATCTCCATATTTATTTGTGTTATGTCTTTTCACCATAGTGTTTATAAGAGTTTTGAGTATGTCATATTTGCTCTGCTCAAC
>JAHDFQ010000030.1:13351-15887 GCA_020628085.1 Saprospiraceae bacterium | reverse complement strand
TTTTCACCATAGTGTTTATAAGAGTTTTGAGTATGTCATATTTGCTCTGCTCAACTCTGCGCTAATCTCTGTTCAACTCTGTGGTAAAAAAATCAAGTCGCTCCACATCCTTCAGAGCTGGTTTTATTTCAAATTTACTATTAACATCAATTGCGAAAAGTTGTGGATGCTGAAAATCGAGTATAGCTTTTGCATCGTCTTTTCCGATACCTCCACTTAGAAAGAAAGGTGTGTTTCCTTTATATTTTTCTAAGATATTCCAATTGAATTGAACACCGTTTCCGCCATGATTTTTACCTTTGGTATCAAATAAAAAGTAATCGCAAACGCCTTCGTACTTAGTCGTTGATTCAAAATTGAAGCTATCATCGACCGAAAATGCTTTAATAACTTCAAATAATGGGTCTTTTAATCTAGCGTTTAGTTCTCTACAAAACTCAACTGATTCATTTCCATGTAACTGAATCGCATCTAAGTATAGACTTTCTTTCTTCTCTAAAATATAATTTACACTTTCATTGACAAAAACACCTACTTTTTTGGTCATTCCAAAGTCCATATACTCAAAGACCTCCGCTAATTCCTGTTCTTGCGGTAGGTCAATAAATCGAGGAGATTTTTTAGCAAAAATAAAACCCAAATAATCAATATTTAATTCAATTACATTAAGGATATTATCCAAATCACGCATTCCACAAACCTTTGTATGTAGTAAATAACTCATTAAACAGAAATTTTTAAAAAGGATTCGGCATTTTGAATATCCTTAATGAATTGCATACAAGCCTTTTGTGGTTCAGCCGTTTTCATAAAATGTTCTCCAATCAAAAAACCTTGGAAACCCGCTTGTTTAAGTTTGATGATTGCATTAACATCACTGATACCACTTTCCGATATTTTGACAACATCATCAGGTATCGAACTAAATAAATCTATAGACGTTTGAATATCCACTTTGAAAGTTGTTAAATCACGATTATTGACCCCAACAATGTCTACATTTTCCGTTACTTTTTGAAGCTGTGGAGCAGAGTGGACTTCCATCAAAACTTCTAAACCTAGACTTTTAGCAAACTTAGATAATTGACTAACATCTTTGATGTCTAAACATTCAGCAATTAGCAAAATAGCATCCGCACCAATAGATTTTGCTTCGATAATCTGGTATTCGTCCACCACAAAATCTTTTCGTAAAATCGGACAAAAATTAAATTTTCGAGCTTCAGTTAAGTCTTCATTTCGACCTCCAAAAAACTGTTCATCTGTTAAAACAGATAGGGCAGAAGCTCCCGCTTGCATATATCCAATTGATACTTTTTCGACAGATGCATATGGATTTATGTTTCCTTTAGAGGGCGAACGTCGTTTAAATTCAGCGATAATCCCAGATTTATCAGGTCGAGCTAAATATTTTTTTAGTGAAACTACAGGCGTTTCAAAATAGATGCTTTTTTCCAGCAATTCAATAGGATATAAAGCTTTGCGTTGTGCAATTTCTTTTCGTTTGTGTGTGATTATTTTTGATAGAATATCCATGATTGTTTAATTTAATTCAATGAGTTTGTTAAAATGTTGAAGCGCACGCTTACTTAAAATAGACTCCTCTGCCTCTGCTATACTATCCTTAACAGATTGTTCGGGGTTGATACAGTGAATCGCCATTCCTGCATTACACACAACTACGTCATTCTGTGCTTTTGTTCCGTTACCACTTAATACATTTGTTAGTATTTTAGCCGCTTCAGGAACTGTACTGCCTCCATGTAAGTTATCTGGATGCAATGTGTTTCTATGGAAATCCATTGGTGTATAAATCTGTTCTCCTTTATTGGTACAGATTTTTGTTTTCCCCGTTAAGGAAATTTCATCATAACCATCCAAAGCATACACCACCGAAAATTGACGATCTGAATTTTGCAAGATATACTGGTATAAACGGGATAAATGCAAATTAAATACACCGAGCATATTATATTTGGGTTTCGATGGATTAACCAAAGGGCCGAGCATGTTAAAAAAGGTTTTGACGCCTAAAGCCCGTCGAACAGGCGCAACAGCCTTCATCGCTGGGTGAAATTTGGGTGCGTGTAAAAAACAGATATTGGCCTCCTCTAACTGCTTTCTTAGCGTAGATTCATTGTTTGTAAATTGATAACCCAAATATTCCAACACATTACTCGAACCGCATGAAGAAGAAACGCCATAATTTCCATGTTTGGTGACCTTATAACCTGCACCAGCTACTACAAAAGAAGAAGTAGTTGAAATATTAAAGGTATTTTTCCCATCTCCGCCTGTTCCGACAATATCAATTGTTTCTGGATGATCGAACTGAATCGGAATACACAATTCCATCAAAGCATCTCGAAAACCAGCGAGTTCATCCACATTAATCGGACGCATTTGGAATACCGTCAAAAACGAAGCAATCTGTTCTGAATTATACTGTTCTTTAGAAATATTGACCAAGACATCGTGCGCCTCTTGCCTCGATAGATGTTGATTGTTATATAAATTTTGAAGTATTTTTTTCATT
>JAHDFQ010000030.1:7176-13251 GCA_020628085.1 Saprospiraceae bacterium | reverse complement strand
TTAATTATTTAAGAAGTTAGCAAGCATGGTTTTGCCGTCGGGTGTCATAACCGATTCTGGATGAAATTGAACCGAATAAACGGGATATTTTCGGTGGCGCATCGCCATGATTTCTCCACGATCATCAACTGCTGTTACTATAAATTCCTGTTCTGGTAAACTGTCTTTTTGGATCACCCAAGAATGATAACGTCCTGCTTGGAAGTCATTTTCCATTCCTTTAAAAAGAACATTTTTGGAATCTGTTACTTTCATATTAGTTGCAACACCATGATATACATCGCTCAAATTGAGTAATTTAGCTCCCAATGCTTCACCTATTGCTTGATGTCCTAAACAAACACCGAGGATTCTTTTCGTTTTGTAATACTTTTGTATCAGCTGCGGCATTATACCTGCTTCCTCAGGCAAACCTGGTCCAGGAGACAATACAATAATATCATATTGATCAACCTCTTCCAAAGTAATTTGATCGTTGCGAATCACATCTACATCCCGATCCAAAATTTCTTGAATATATTGTACCAAGTTGTATGTAAAGGAATCGTAATTATCTAATATTAATAGTTTCATGATTTAACGTGTTCGAGTGATTTTTTAACGAGTAATATTTTAACGAGTAATGTATTAACTTTTTAATGTAATGTTAAAACGTTAATATATTACTCGTTAATGTGTTAAACATTTTCTGCCACTTTCAATGCTTTTGTTAAGGCACCTAATTTATTATTGACTTCTTGTAATTCGCTTTCTGGAACGCTAGAAATGACGACACCCGCGCCTGCCTGATAGTATAGGGTATTTTGTTGACTTAAAAAAGAACGGATTAGGATGGCTTGATTCATGTTTCCGTTGAAATCAATAAATCCGATACCACCACCATAGAAAGAACGATTTTGATTTTCATATTGATTTATTAATTGGATCGCCTTGTATTTGGGTGCGCCCGACAACGTTCCAGCAGGGAAGGTATCCCCGAAAATCTGGATCGTGTTGGCATCTTTATCTAGTGTTCCTTCGACTTTGGAAACCAAGTGAATCACGTGACTAAAAAATTGAATCTCTTTGAGTTCTTTAACGGTAACTTGTTTGGAATGTCTGCCTAAGTCATTACGTGCCAAATCAACCAACATAATATGTTCAGCGTTTTCTTTGGGGTCTTTAGCGAGGTCAAGGGCACGTTGTGCGTCTTCGTGTTCATCACCTGATCGCTTATAGGTTCCAGCAATAGGGTTGACCGTTGCAATACCATCTTTGACGACCATTTGTGCTTCGGGAGAAGAACCAAATATTTTATATGATCCATAATCAAAATAAAATAAATAAGGAGAAGGATTGATGGATCGAAGCACTCGGTAGACATTGAATTCGTCACCTTTAAATTTTTGTGCAAACTGACGAGAAAAAACGATTTGAAAAACATCACCTCGTTGACAGTGTTGCTTCCCGATTTCAATCATTTCTTTAAACTCTTCATCAGTCAAATTACTAGTTTCTTCACCAATAGTTTTGAAATCAAATGTTCCAAAGGTCTGTGTTTTAATAAGTTGTTCTACTCGATCAATATCTGAAGTTTCACCTTCTGGTAAATTCTCTAAGAGATACAATTCGTCTTTAAAATGCGTGATTCCAATGATATAGCGGTATAAATTATATCTAATATCAGGAATGTCTATTTTACGCTTATCAGGATCAAAATCAAGGGTGTCAAAATACTGAACCGCATCAAAATTAGTGTGTCCAAAAAGTCCATTGAAGCCCTTGAAATTATCGGGATTTTGTACGTCGAATTGCTGTAAAAAATCCTTAAAAGCGGTTGCTACCTGTCCTGTTGATTGAACAGGCGTTTCTTCTATATCTTGATTGGGTAATTGAACTTTAATAGTTCCTTTTTGCACTTGAAAACTAGCGATTTCGTCTAGTCCAATGAAAGAATGACAATCTTCTTTATTTCTAAAATCATTGCTTTCTAATAAAACGGGGGACGTAAATTCATCTCGTAATTTTAAAAACAATGTTACAGGTGTTACGGTATCTGCAAGATACGTTCTAACAACTGATTTTATATTTATTTTGGTCTGAATGGCTTGCATTTTTTATTCTTCTTAACGATTGGTTCGTAAATGTGTTAGGGTTTTATCCAATAAAAAAGCGGCTTGTCGAGTGAATCGACAAGCCGCTTTCATTTATGTTTTTAATACAAATAGCGGTAATGCTCACTCGGTTACGGAGTAAGATTGTGCCACCAACAATTTGTATATGTGTTTAAATTCATGTTGCAAATATAAGGTCGTTTAGTTGTGAAATGCAACTATTTTATAAGATTTAATCAAAAAATTATTTTAAAAGAGTAATATCACCACTTAAAATTTCAGTGATATTATCAATGTATTCGACCTCAAGCATCCAAACGAAAACGTTGGAATCCAGTGCTTTACCATTTAAAGTTCCATCCCAAAATACATCAGAAAGGTTACTTGTGTTATGAATATCGTAAATCAAGTTTCCCCAACGATCATAAATTTTAAAAGTAAGAACCTTTTTAATATCTCCATCAGAATAAAAACGAAAGACATCATTCACACCATCAAAATTTGGTGAAAAAGCATTAGGAGCATATAAAGAACGACAATTGGTATTTTCAATTTGAATAATTCGAGAATCCGTTCCACAAAAATTTTCAACTGAAACTTCGTAAGTATCTGCTCTCGAAATAGTAATTTTTGAATCTGTACTTCCAGTTGACCATACATAACTGGCATTCGGATCATTAATTTCGGCATCCAATTCGATTGATGCATCTTCGCAGAGTAGGGTGTCTGTAGGTAAATCAATAAATGGTACAGGAAGGACTTGAACATTGATTCCTGCTTGCGTGATACAATAATCATCCAATACAACCGTCACTTCGTAATTACCTGAATTTTGAATTTCACGCTGGGCATTTCTATTTCCATCCGACCAAATATAGGTAGCTGGCGAACCGTTATCGGCGTCAAGTAGGAGCGTATTGGGTTGGCAGAGCATTGTATCTGCACCCAGATCAAACCGAACAGTATCTCCATCAACGAAGACTGTAATCGTATCGTAAAGTGGTGCAGAGCAGTCATTTATTACTTCAACTACGTAGGTAGTCGTTTCTTCTGGACTTGCTAATGGGTTTGGAATGTTGGGGTTATCCAAACCTGTTGAGGGCGACCAATTGTACGACTCTCCACCACTAATTTGAAGTTGATAGGCTCCTTCGGGGCAAATAGTTACGTCTTCAAATCCATCTAAAATTGAAGTGTAGGTAAAACAAACTTCATGTCTGTTGTTAGCTCCACCTGTAGCAGCGGTAAAGCCCCAAAAGACTTCTGGATTACCACTAAAAATCTCATTAACAATATCACCTGTGTAGGATAGTCGTTCGGCACAATCAAAATAGACGGTCAGTGTTTGAAGATTGGCATTCCAAGAGATACGGATTTGATGAAAATCGCAATTTTCTATATTCGGATTATCAACGGCAGCTTGAATAGGACCTGCTAGCCTACCATTTCCACTAAAATGATTGACAGAGCCATTTTGAATGATAGCGATGTGGTCAAATTCAGGATCATCTAAATTCGTATTTTGCCAAGTATCAAATTCAACAGCTAGGGAAGGAGTCACTCCTAAAAAACCTATGCCTTCACCTGCAATTCCGATAGATGTTCCTACGGGTTGAAGCCCAAAAACAATTCCATCAGCTCCATTAGAATTATTGCAACCTAAAAAAATATCCATAATAATATCGAAACTTTCGTTCAGATTAATTTGGTCTTCATACCAAATTGAACCGACTTCAAAGTCATTCGCTGATGTCAGTTGAAAGCAGGAATCACTCACTTGAATAGCTTGTCCATTCAAAATAAACTGTCCATACATCAGACTAGATAATAGTAGATTAAAAATTAATAAAATTGTTTTCATACTTTATTTGGTAGCAAAGTAGTTTTTCATCGCTTATTCCATTTACTCTTCCTAATCTCAAACCGCTTTTGATCGACTTTCCAAGCCTTCATGTTATAATTGGCTTCAATCTCTTCTTCAATATCATCTTCTATTAAGTCTGGAAAGAAATCAAGATTAGTCAATTTTTCCACTTCGTCGATGCTGACCGCATAGGCTGAAAGCGGTTGAAAACTGACTTTGTTCGGTATGATAAAACCAATACCTTTGAGTTCAGGTTCAGAAAGATCAACAATGACTTTATAAAAAGAGTGTGGTACCGCAACATCATTATCACCAATATAATCAATAGGTTCTTTAGACAAAACAGGTCCCGTAGCCACATAAACATGTTTGAATCGGTATGCCCAATCTCGAATATTTTCTTCGAGTTCTCGCCAAATACCCGTATTAAAAGAGTGTACCTGTGGTGTCATATTGCTCATATAAAAGGTTTCTGACATTGCCTGTTTATTGAAATTCATATCACCAGCTGGCACTAAATGTCCTCGGTCGTAACCTGATCTTTTATAGTCGTATAACTCTGCTGAACCTGTTTTTACTTTTCTGTCTGGACGGAAATTATCGGTGCGTTGAACATTTGGCTTTTGAATATCTGCTTTGGTTACTTCATGCACTACCCAATCTACAACTTCATATTTTTCATTATAATTAAAGGCAAAATATTGGTGTTTAACCACTTGATCGTTTTTTCCTTTTGGTAATAAGAGATCGAGATCAGAGTAGGTTTCTGTGTTCGACGAATTGGACGCTGTATCTGAATGGGGCATTGGAAGTTGCGAACCACCTGTAAGAAACTGACAACCTTGATATAACAAATACACCAATCCTATGAATACACCGACTTTAGTGGTCATTCCTGAGCCAACTCCTCGATGTTGTTTGTTATGATTGTGTCTGAAATTTGCCATTCAATAGATAGGTCTGTGAATTAAAGGGTGAACCTCAGTCACCACTTGAAAGTATTTGTATTTTTTTTTTAATCCATCTTATCTGCAATATTCTTAGGAATAGCATCTTCATGAACCATCACGGCTACTGTTTTTAGACGAAAATATGCTTCTGACATGTATAAATAACCTTTGTAATCACTGATTTTCCCCCAAGAATTTTTAATAATATAATAGCTGTTACCATCTTGATCTTTTGCTGAACCAACCAAGTGCATAAGGTGATCGTCAGTAGTAGAATAATTTTCAAAAGTGGTTTGGCGGAGATTTTGATCAACTTCTTTTTGCTTACTGGGTTTTTCAAAGACTGTTTCTTTATTGTATTTCTCAGGTAAGACCGCTAGTCCTTCTTTAGCATCAAAACCTGCCTCACTCACATCACCGTCCCAAGCCACGGTATATCCATTTTTCAAGGCATTATCCACTACCGCTTGCATTTCATCAATGGGTAAATTCTCAAACTCACCATTGGAATAATTATCTGGAATTTCCAATACAAAATCATCGTAAAAAGGATGGTGCGTGTAAGAGGTAATACTAACATAATCGTCTGCATCTACACCAATTGATTGTGCAAATGATTTCGGTGTGTACGATTTACCTTCATAGGTAAATGTTTCAGGTGTGCTACCCATATATACATCAATAACGCTGTTAAAAGCTATTGTCCATTTGCTACTCGGTTTTTTCTGTTTTTGAACACCATCGAGTAAACCTTTCAAAGCTGCTTCCATTTCATTATGGTTGTGTATTTTCTCACCCTTTAAACGACCAGAATATACACTTTCTGGAACTAAACCCTGTTCGCCTGCCACACGAATCAAATCATGCGAGAGACTGCCTTGACTAAAATTGGCTTTACCTTGTCGTAGCATATAGTTTCGTGCTTTATCTTTATAAACATTTTTGACCACAAACATTTCTGATAAATCGTGCGTGCCTTTTCCCATCCGAATTAATTCTGATTCAAGGAAAGAAGCGGTGGCAAAGCTCCAACAAGTTCCTGTTCGGTCTTGACTTTTGACATCGGTACAATCATTCTTAATGTCTTCTGTAAACTTAAATTGTGCGTGAACACCTAATCCAAAGCAAGCAAATGCAGCTACTAAAATTATCTTTTTATTCATTATCT
>JAHDFQ010000030.1:3502-7076 GCA_020628085.1 Saprospiraceae bacterium | reverse complement strand
ATTATCTTTTTATTCATTATCTGTTTTTTTACGTTTATTTTCCTCAACAAAGGTAGCCCAATCTGATACTGCTTGTTGTCCTTTTTTTGCAAAATCAGCACTTTTATCTGCTGGGATACCAAATAAATCTTCTATTTCGTGATAAACACTATTGGCAACGGTCTTATTTTTCAAAATAAAACTTACATCTTCGATCAAAATTTCAGTATCGCTCTTAGGTGTTTCCAACTCGTCGGAGAATAAAGATCGAACTTTAACATACGTATCTTTTGATGATTTTAATATAGCGTACACATCAATATCTTTTTTGTCATCTGCATTTTCTACGTATTTTGAGGTCATGTTTTTAAAGAAACGATCTTCGTCTTTGGTTCGTTGGATGTTGGTAGTGGTATGATCTGAATTTCGATTATATTTTGAACGGTCATTATTTGATCGTCCATCAAGTCGTTGAAGCATTTCCTCGACCTCTCGTTCTCGCTGCCGTTGCTCTTCTGACTTAGTTTTTCTTTGGTATCGCTTTTCCGATTTGGGGTTGTCGGTAAAAATGACTTCTTCGGTTTTTTGAGTAATGGAAACATCATATTTTTGCATCACCATATATGCTACAATCAATAATGCGATGATTGATAATATAATTTCAAATGAATTGATGAGTTTTTTTTCTGCCATTTGATTTTGTATTCTTTACCAAAAAAACTACAAACGTTTTTGTAGTTCTTTGAATTCTTCTTCCGTCACTTCTCGCCATTTCCCAACAGGTAAACGTCCAAGATGAATGTTCATAATACGAACACGCTTTAGTGTAACGACATCGTAATCGAAATATTCACACATACGCCGAATCTGACGATTTAATCCTTGGGTTAGTATGATTTTAAATAAGAATTTTCCTTTCTTCTCAACGACACATTTATTGGTTCGTGTACCCAAAATAGGAACGCCATTCCCCATTTTATACAAAAAAGCATCTGTTACAGGACGGTGGACTTTTACAATGTACTCTTTTTCATGATTATTTTCTACCCGTAAAATTTTGTTGACAATGTCACCATCGTTAGTTAATAAAATTAATCCAGAAGAAGCTTTATCAAGCCGACCAATTGGAAAAATACGTTTTGGATAGTTGACAAAATCTATAATATTATCTCGGTCTTTACGATCGGTTGTACAGGTAATGCCAGGTGGTTTGTTAAGTGCAATATAAACTAAATCAGGTTTGGGTTTCAGTAATTTCCCATCTACTTTAACTTCATCTCCTTCAAAAACTCGATTTCCTTTTCGGGCAATTGCACCATTAAGTGAAACTCTACCTGCTTCAATCCATTTATCAGCTTCTCTACGAGAACTAATTCCTGTACCACTGATATATTTATTTAAACTAATTGAATCTTTCTGCATCTAATTGCTTTGTTCTTTTATAAATACTGACAAAATATGCTATGAAAAGTGGTCCAACTAAGACTGCTGATATAATGGTCAACAATACCAATACTGTATAAGCTCCGTCATGTGGTGTAGCATTTCTAACACCTCCCATTATATCAAAAACAACTCTATGCAAATTCAATATTGTCAAAGTTGTGATTATCAAACAAATAGGCAAAAATGTAATAACAAATGTATTGAAACCTCCAAGTTCTGTAAACCTATAAATAAAGACTAAAAGTAAAATCATTCTCCAAGCTGCTACGACAGCCAAGAACCAAACATTTACAGTATTAGCGGTACTCATATCAACCCATCTTTCAATCGGGATGGCGTAAAAAACAGCGGGAAAAGAGGTCAGACTAATAAATGTCAAGACTCTAAAATAAGTCCATTCTTTAACCACGTATGGATTTACGATCATCCAAATAAAGAACGCTAAAACAAAAATATAGATAACTGAACCAATCCCTAAATGCTGTAGTAATTTTGCACCTGGATCATCCCAATACCTACCCATACCAACGATCCATGTTCCAAACAAACCAGCAGTAAAATGTGATTTATCAAAACTTAACATTTCTTGTTTGGTCAGTCGAAATGTCAGTAGTCGAATAATGGTTTGAAATAGTTTCATTAATCAGTGAGTGCTTCTTGACCGATATTTTTCAAACGTTCAATCGTCAAAGTTGGGTTTTCTGACTTGAACACACTACTACCTGCAACTAGTACATCTGCACCTGCTTCGAGCAAAGCACCTGCATTTTGTAAGCCTACACCACCATCTATTTCGATCAACGTTTTGGTATTTTTGACAATAATCATGTCTTTTAACTGCTTAACTTTTGGAAGCGTCTGATAAATAAATTTCTGTCCGCCAAAACCAGGATTGACAGACATTAAACAAACTAAATCAAGTTCTTCCAATACATTTTCCAACACTGAAATAGGTGTGTGTGGATTGAGTGCTACACCAGCTTTTGCGCCTGTCGCTTGAATTTGTTGAATCGTTCGATGTAAATGTGGACACGCTTCATAATGAACGGTAATTACATCTGCACCTGCTGCTCTGAAACGTTCGATATATTTTTCAGGTTCAACCATCATCAAATGAACATCTAACGGTTTTGTTGCCATTTTCTTCATGGCTTCTACGATCATCATTCCAAAACTAATATTTGGAACAAAGCGACCATCCATTACGTCAACATGAAACCAATCCGCTTTGCTTTGATTGACCATGTCAAAATCTTTCTTCAAATTAGTGTAATCCGCTGCTAAAACGGAAGGGGCAATTAAGTGTGGCATTTTTTATTTATTGGTTATTGGAAGGTAGATTTTATTCTATATTAATATACTATATTCTGTTTTTTAAAACTAAAACTCCGAAACAGATTTGATTTGATCGGCTTCGAGAATATCCATTCGTTTCATTTTGAGGACTAGTTGAACCACGGCGAGTACGTCTTTTTCACAATATACTGCTATACGTTTCAAGTCTTCTTCTTTCCAATAGACACGCCCAACTTCGCTACCATCAATGTCATCTTTTGGAGATGGAAATCCCATACAAGCAGCCAGTAATTTAAGTGAAGTGTAACTTTTGTAATCACCAAATTTCCACTGTTCTAAAGTATCTAATAAATACTTGGTTTCCCATGGTTTTTTTCCACCAATGTCTAACATGTTAGGTAGTTTTATTTGATGGATCACCATTCTACGACAAATATACGGCACATCAAACTCTTTGAGATTATGTCCACATAAATAGTGTTTAGTTGGATTGTTGTAGTATTTATCAACTAGTTCTGCAAACTCCAGAAGTAACTTTTTCTCATCGTCGTCAGCGTAAGATTTTAGACGAAGTTTGTGCTTTTTTTCGTCTTTATCATAGACCATGATTCCAACAGAAATACAGACTATTTTACCAAACTCCGCAAAGATGCCCGCTTTATCGGTATAGCATTCGTCGGCTTCTTCTTCTGTTATTTCTTCATCGTATTTACGAAGAATGGACTTACATTTATGTTTCCAAAGGTATTGAAAGGTCTCGTCGAGTTCTTCATAGGAAGCAGCACCCGATACGGTTTCAATATCAAGGTAGAGAACATCCGTTAGATTTAAAGTTTCTAGCATGTTTGTATAT
>JAHDFQ010000030.1:0-3402 GCA_020628085.1 Saprospiraceae bacterium | reverse complement strand
ACTCTAATTTACGGTATTCATTCTAATGTAAATAGAATTGGATTCTTTTTTTAGAATTAAATTCTACTCTTCTTCGTCTTCATACTCGTCGTTTTCATCCAATCGCTCTATGAGATTGAGCGTCCAGAGGATAACTTTTGGGCTAAGGTATTTTGCGATTCCAGCCTTTCGTTGAGCTGTTTTGAGGATATTGATATTTTTATATCCAATATTTTGGGCTTCGCCCATTTCAATATATTCTTGCCAGTCATCGGCGGTCAGCATGTTGAATTGAGCTCGGACAATATCCAAGTCGGTAGGGTCATTTATATCGTATTCTGGCATAAATTTCTATTTTGATAGACATAAAAAAAGGAATAACTGCAACAGTCATTCCTTTTTCAAAACAATTGAAACCAACTATTTTTATGCGTGCAAACGTGCTTGACGTGCGAGCAATACTTCTTCAGATTCTTCTCGGTCTGGATCATCCACACAACAATCGACGGGACAAACTGCCGCACATTGTGGTTCTTCATGAAAACCCTTACATTCGGTGCATTTTTCTGGAACGATATAATAAATATCTTCATCCACGGGTGCATTTTCAGCATCCGCATCTACTACTTTCCCTTTTTCAAGGGTATAACTTCCGGTAACCGTTGTTCCTTCTGAAATTTTCCATTCAACACCACCTTCATAAATTGCATTATTTGGGCATTCTGGTTCACATGCACCGCAATTAATACATTCGTCTGTGATAATAATTGCCATTTTTATTAATTTTATTCTTTCTAAGAATCTTGATTTTTACGTTTATTGAGCTCATCGCGAATTTCCGCTGCTCGCTCATAATCTTCATTACCTAACACTTCTTCCAAAAGTTTGTTGAGGTCTTCTAGGGAATAACTCGACAAAGCATTTCCTTTGGCAGCAGCCTTTGATCGACTTCCTCTCTTAGTTGGACGGTTTTCTTGTAAGGCAGCATCTTCGTCTTCTGTATCTTCTAAAATCACACCTGCTGCATCCAAAATAAATTCATACGTAAAAATAGGACATTCAAAACGAACTGCCATTGCTAAAGCATCAGAAGTACGAGAATCAATCTCTACGATTTCACCATTTTTATGACAAATTAGACGAGCATAAAAAATACCGTCTAATAAATTATTTATAATGACTTCCTTTAACTCCACATCAAAAATCTCCATTGCATTTTTGAATAAATCATGTGTCAAGGGTCGGTTTGGACTCATGCGTTCCATGGCAACAGCAATAGCTTGCGCCTCGAAACCACCAATAACAATCGGTAAACGGCGTGAACCTGTTTTCTCACCCAACACGACTGCGTAGTTATGCGATTGCGTTACACTATGTGAAAGAGCGACTATATCTAAAGGTATTTTCTTCATATAATTATAGCATAAAAAGCAGTTTTCTGCCTTTATTTCTCAAACAATAATTAGTCCATTCTTGAATAAAAAAACATAATCAACTAATAATCAGTTATTTAAAAATAGACATAAATTCAGATAATAATTTGGTTGTACACTTGTAATAACTTAAAATATGATCTATTACATCTAACAAGAATAAACCGCTTTTGGTTTTGAGACGCAAATGTAAGAAATAATATCATCATAATCCATTAATGGATACTTATGACCAACAAATATTATAAGTTATTGCACTATATGGACTTAATTTCTATTTTTGGTATCTGTTATCACAGTAAATCAAATTATACATGACACCTTTTGCCAAAAGAACGGCGGTTTATAAACGGCTCGCATATCAATTAAAAATGAAATATTCTGAATCTGACGATTGGGGTATGATGGGTTTGTTGGAAGATTTTAAACTTTTTCGACATGGACGTAAGAAACAAATAAGTCAGGTGCTTTTTGGTCAGGATATGTGGCAAGAAACCAAACTTCATATTTTTGATTATCAATATAAAGCGAGCAAAGATAAGATTAAGCGACAAACGGTATTCTTTATCAACTGCAAGCATCTCATTTTACCACAGTTTTTGATGCAGCCCGAAACCATTTTTCATAAGTTTAAAAACTTGCTGGGTTTTGAGGATATTAATTTCATTGAACATCCTAAATTTTCCAATCAATATCACCTAACGGGTGATGATCGAGAATGGATAGAAGATGCGTTTACTGAAAAGTTAATCCGTTTTTTTACTGTCGAAAAAGACTGGTCGATGGAAGGTGTCGGCTATTATCTCATTTTTTATAAAAAGAATCGGTTATTATCACAACGCAGTATTCTTGATTTGCACAAGAAAGGATTATTGATTGCTGAAATGTTGGAAAGTAAGCCGTTGGAGGAAATATAAAAAAGCCTTGAAAACGAATCATCTTCAAGGCTTCTTTGTAGTATTTACTGCTATTTTTCTATGGTCATTCCATCAAAACGTTTGTATTTTTTATCCCATTCTAAGCCTTGACGATCCGTTAAATTAATAGAAACGGTCACGCCACCCACAAAAAACCAGTCTTGATCATTCGGATTACCTCTCATATCGCCTTGTGGATTTTCCATTGGATAATCGTATAGTTCGGGTGTTCGATAGGCTAACTGTGCTGCTATTGGGTCAACGGATTCAAAAGCAACAATATCAGGATAACGATTGCTTACATCGTCCAAATAATCGGTGATTGTTTTTCTAGCACCTGCCTCAAAACCGATATTTATTTTGTCTGTTAAATTGATTTTAATACCGAAACCAAACGGAATCGCCACACTCCACCGTTTGTACTTGTCCAGTGTTCGATTGAGCCGCCCCTGTCCTTCCGTTCCAAGCGGTTGAAGGTTATACCATTCGCCATTCATCTCGGCTTTCGGATTGAAATGAAAAGCAGAGATTCCTGCAAAAACATAGGGTGTTGAGAATTTTTTTGCTCGAATTTCTAGTGGTGTTAGATGAAATTCATTGGTCACGGCAAGCTCCACGATAGAGGTTTTAAAACTCAAATTCCGATCTCGTAAATCGCTATTTCTACTATTGTTGTCACTCCCAGAGATTGTTGCCTTGGTCAGACTTCCTTTAAATGCTACGTATCTACTCAAATTATAGCGTCCAAACACACCATACGACCAATTGTATTCTGTTGGTGCTAAACCTTCGGAACTTATATCGCCTAGATAATTGGACGAACCAATCATAACTCCCGCTTCATAATATTGTGCAAAACTGTTGAAAGAAAATAGATAAAAGAAGCTCGCCAATAAGCATAACTTTTTCATAGTACATCGTTTGTGAGTATTCAAAGAGTCTAATTCATTAGAGTTTTTCCAATTTAATGAATAAGTTTACCAAATTTTGAATACCTCGGTTTTTGGAAAAAAGATTAAAGCAATTAGTTAAGGGTACTAATTACGATAATTACTTTATGGGAAATGAAAGGC
>JAHDFQ010000257.1 GCA_020628085.1 Saprospiraceae bacterium | reverse complement strand
GTAATGGAACACTTATTAGGCGACCCGACGGTAGGAGGGGAGGGTAATGTGTGTGGAATGGAATTTTCAACGAAGATTTTATCGTTATCAGCCATCTATGACGATTTTTTGCTGGAAATTATGTTCATTTGTATTAGAAGACCTGTTTATGCCAAAAATTATACCTCTCCAAGTATCAAAAACACACGCCTTTTATTGTCTTTTTGTTTTAACTTTTATACTTGGTTGTTCAAAAGATGATTCACCATTTGTTGATGCAGAAAATACCGTAGATTTAGAAGCGGTGTTTTATGGCAAAACGTGGGCTATTTATGCAGTGGAAAGTAACGGTAACCGGGTTGCTGTTCCTGAAGAAGGGGAATGCGGCAGAGACTACTTTAGGTATCTTGAAGGCGGTCAATATATAGAGTACCTGCATCAAAGTAGTTCATGTGTGCCAGAAATTAATCGATTAAATTTTACACTGGACGGCAGTACTATTACCCTTTTTGATGAAATAGGAGGAGAGGCCGAAGTTAGTATTATAAAATTGGATGAAACCAATTTCGATTTTGAGACACTTCTGGATATTGATGGTGACGGAAATGATGATGAAGTAAAATTATACTGTCGAATCTATTCACCACAGGATAATGATATCTACTCGGAAACTTTTGAAAAAGACTTTTTTAAGTTTCAAAATGATAAGTTAATTGCCTTTACCTGGTCCGAATATGTCGGTGATGACTTTAAGCAATACGAGATATTTCGATCCTCAAATAGTTGCAACAAGACCGATGCCATACAAATAGCGACAATTACGGATTTTTCACAGAATGAATTTATTGACCTTAATCCGGATCCAGTTGAAGAACTATGTTACTTTTTCCGTTTACAGACCAATACAGGCCAATTAGCTGAAAGTGATATGATTTCAATCAATACAGGGGATATTGATGTATTCAAAACTGAAATGTTAGCTCCAGAAGTAATGAATGGTGCCATTAAGCTGAATTGGCGACCCTACACCAGTGCGTATTTCTCAAGGTATGAAATCACTGTTTCCCAACGGGCCTATTATGATAATTCTCCAGAAGAGATCTTTATTGCCTCCTTTGAAAATCAGGAAGCGGGCACTTTGATCCTTGAAACGCCACCTTCCGTGGAAAATCCTTTTTTCAACATTCACGTGTACAATATCTTTGGTGAAAGAAGCTCCTTGGACATTGGGGATGACTTTACGGATCCCAGCGTTGAAGTGATTTTTACCCCAGAAGAGATGGTGGATATGATTTCGGTTAATTTAATCGGCAGCGACCCCACAGATGGCAGGTATGTCTACCTATGGGGAGAAAATATCACAGACCCCTACAAAAAAATTAAAAAGATTGATATTACTACCAAAGAAGTTGTGGCCGAGTCTTCTTTTGATCTTAATACAAGTTCTGAGATTCGTCTAAAAGTCATAGAAAGCTCAGAAGGAAAAGAGGTGTTTTTTCAAAAGGGTAATGAATACCATGTTTTTGATGCTCAAACACTTGACTATAAATATCGATTGAGAGATATCGCTGATGAATACATCTCCTTTGAGGATTTGCTGCATTTTAAGGATGATATTTGGATTATTGCAGACGGCGGAGATGAATTACGGACTGTTCGCCGATTTGGACGAGATTTACAAACCATTGATGTAGTAGATCCAGAACCTGGCACAAAATTTAAACGTATGGAGCATCTCATACGAACCGAAAGAAATCATATTTTGGCAGGAATTAAGTACGATAGTAGAAGCTTTCTTTTTGAAGTAGAGGAGGAAGGTACCATAACGAGCTTTGAAGAAGTGAATTATACCTTCAATACCCCTATTACCCCTCGTCTACTGAAATCAACGGAATATAATGAAGTTAGTAATATTCTACTGGATATTGTGAACTCGAGAATTTACTCAGCTATTGACTACGGATTTATTAGCTCTTATAATATGCCCTTATATACCAGTTCGTTGAGTACTGATGGCTCATATGTGTTGGGCACCAATTACAATGGGGATAATTCTTTGGACTTTAATGATTTGTTCAATCGAGAATTAAATGTTTTAAATTGGAGTAATGGCCAGCTAACAACCATAAACACTGTTGGTTACCCGCAGTACGTTTATGAAAACCAAGATGGAAAATTAGTGGTCATATCAAGTTTTTTCAAAAGATCATCAATTAGGCGTGGTGATACCAAGAATGACTTATTTGTTGAAGTGATTGATTGGTAAACTCCAAAATCAGAATAGTACAAGGAATAATAAACATAAAACAACTTCCAAAGCAATAAGGAGTTTCAATCAGGGGAGTTTGTGAGCAAGTGCTTAGAAATTTGTGCTGAGCTAAATTTTAAGCTTTTGCTCAAGCTGACGAGAATGCTCTAGAAAAAAATATTACGGACATTTCCCCGAATACGAGGATTTTGAAAAGAATCTAAAAGGTTAGCTTTTTTTTGGCGCTGGCCAAGCGATGGCAAATTGTGTTTTAAAATGAACGCCATTTAGCGTTTATTTTAAAAAAGCAATCGAGCGGTTGGCTGTGCGGCAATTTTACATAACCCGTGATAAATAAAATTAGCCAGTGGCTGATATTATTTGGCGGCGAGATGAAGCGGCTGCCTAAATTAGAATAAAGTTGAACTTACCGTAGTTTCGTTTTTACATAATTACTTTGTTATAATTCTCCTGCGGGCCTTATAACGTAACTATATAAAATAGCGCGGAAATGCGCTATCCACTAAACTACTATATTTGTACTATAATGTTCTGCGTTATGTAACTTTGCTTAGCAAAAGCAAAGTATTTTGTACTAGAATTTCCTATAAATTTTTCTTCTAAAAAGATTTTTCTCCTAAGGTAATGGAACACTTATTATACGACCCGACGTTAGGAGGGGAGTGTAATGTGTGTGAAATGGGTTAAATAATTTAAACTTTATTTTTGGTCTTTTCTTTGTTCACCCCAAAAAGACCCATAAGTCGTCCAATATCTTTCACCCTCCATTTCTGTAATAAGGTCTTCTGTAATTTCAAAAGTATCATGTTCAATAGTAGAATCTTCACCATTTACTCTTGCCCGCATACACCAATAATACGGATTTTCATCAGGACTTACTGGATTTATAGTATAATAAAGAAAAGTTCTTTGTTCAAATTTTTTAGTTCGGGTTGTTACCTCTAGATTTAAATGTTTCCAATTTTTATCATCACGGTTTACTAGCCATCCAATGAAGTTATATTTATTAGGTAATAGAATCTTTTTGGAAAAATTAGTTTTAGGAAATGACCTAATCATTTCCCCTCCAATTTGAAATCCTTTGCCATTTTTTCTCTCTTTATCCAAGGCTTCAACAAATTTATTTGCTGTGATATTAACATATGTTAGAATAATTTCTACATCGTATACGGGCAATTCTCCTTTAGGAGAAGCGTAAACTTGGAATGCATTATTGACTTCGTCATAAAGAAATCCTATTATAAATGGTTCTTCATTGCCTACAGTATAGTCCAAATTTGCTTTTGAAATTTCTGCAATTTCATTTGTCAAAACACCAATTTTTTCCTGCGCTTTTTTTATTTCACCTGTTAATTTATCTGAATGCTCTGATACTTTTAGTATTTCTTCATTAATTTCAGAAACTTTTTTAATCGATTTATCTATTTCCTTATTAAGTTCCTTAATTGTTTCTTGGCCGTTAATGGCTTTTTCTCTGAAATTGAAAGTCAAATAAGCCGTAAGGACTAATCCAAATATTGTACAAAAAACGGCTAGTACTGGCAAAATCCAATTCATTCTTTTCATTTAAAATTAATTTGTTTTTAAATGTAATATTTTTCCTTAGTAATTAAGGATTAATATTTACCTAATATTTTGGCCTAAGAGAATTTTGGTAAAACAATAGGGGAGAGGAGCGTTAAGAATTTTAGGGGGCTGGTTACAATAATTGTTGACGGTTATATTTGTTGTTTCATTTTAAAGTAATCTTAATAACTACAATGGATCCTAAAATTTAGCGACCGACCCGTACATTGTTTCCAAAATTATCTGTAAGCCTTGATTTTTTTGTTTCTTTTTTTATCAAGAAAAAAAGATAAACATTATCCTTAATGGTTACGATGTTTAAATTCTATTTGACATAATATTATAAGCACTTAAAGTAATTGTTAAAACAAAGGATAGTGGTAGCAAGTGCACAGAAATTTTATTTTCGAAATTTTGTGCTGTTGCGGCAAGTTGGCGAGAAGTTTGTGAAAAATTTATTGACTAGAAGTTTCTCAGAAATCGAGTATTTCTAAAGAATCTAAAAGTTTTGCTTTTTTTGGCGCTGGCCAAGCGTTGGGAAATTGTGTTTAGAAATGAACGCCATAAAGCGTTTATTTTTAAAAAGCAATCGAGCGATTGGCTGTGCGGCAATTTTACATAACCCGTGATAAATAAAATTAGCCAGTGGCTG
>JAHDFQ010000256.1 GCA_020628085.1 Saprospiraceae bacterium | reverse complement strand
AAAGATGTTATTTGTAGCGGAAAGCGCAAAAGCGCAAATAGATTTACTTCGTAAAGACGAAACAATCGGAGACGATTATTTTGTACGAGTATCCGTAACCAGTGGTGGTTGTTCGGGCTTGAGTTATCAGATGGATTTTGATAATGAACCGCAACCTAACGATCAGGTATTTGAGGATAAAGGTGTCAAAGTAGTGACCGATTTAAAGAGTTTTTTATACTTATGTAATACCACACTCGAATTTTCGGGTGGATTAGATGGTAAAGGTTTTTATTTTAATAATCCAAATGCAGCACGAGAGTGCGGTTGTGGAGAAAGCTTTGCGGTGTAGCGTAAATACTTTTTTTAGTAAAACCTAAACCAAAGAAGGGCTTCGTTGATTTTAACGAAGCCCTTTTGTTGTGTGTACTTGTACGGTTATGGAATAGTTGTTTTTGAATAAAAAAGAATCGAAAAATGATGGGAGGATCAAATTCCGATTCTTTTACGGTAAAGGGATTATAATCTATTGATCGTCTTTTTATACTGTTGCTAAAACAGGAGCAGCAGGAAAATCAACAGGAACTTTAGTCACTGCATGTAAATAATTGGTAATGATTTTGTCGCCAATCACAACGATAATGTCTACAACACTGGCTTTGTTATAACCTGCCTCAAAAAGAGCGTCCACGCTTTCTGGTGTCGCATGACCTTTATTAGAAGCCGTACTCTTTACAAATTTGGCAAGAGCATCTAATTTCGCATCAAATGAAGCCGATCCTTCTCTGATTTCTAAAATTTGGTCGTCTGTAAAACCATTCATTTTCCCAAGTGCCGTGTGTGCTGCTAAACAGTAGGTACATTCGTTGATCTGACTAACGACCAAGTTGATAACCTCTTTTTCTTTTGCTTTAAGGCTCGTTTTACGGTTTTGAAAAGCTAAGTAATCGGGTAAAGCCGTTTCGCTGTGTGCAAATGTTGCATATAAATTAGGAACGAAACCTAATCCTTTTTCAAGATTATTAAAAATAGCTTGATTGTTTGCAGATACATTTGCTTTAGTTGGAACTGAAAATACTGACATGATTGTAATGTTTTAAATTATGTGTTAATCGTACCTTGATAAGTAGTCAGTCAAAATTACTTGTGCAAAAAAATCCGCCGTCATAAAAAGAACAAATAATTGACTCCGAGAATTCGGGATTATGAGTGATTTTTTGGCGGATTAATGGATTTATTTTGCACTAATTTTACTGACAAACTACTTGTATAAATTGTCAATGTGTAATCAAGTGTACTGAATTAGTTATTTATAATTGACATTACAAAGATGCAGCAGTTCATCATCGATTTTGCTACCGATAATGCCTAAGGAGTTATCAATTTTTCCCGAAACCAGTATTTTCCTACATTTTGGTCATTTAATCAAATGATGACTTGAGTCACCATTTGATTTTGATCTACACTGAATTTCTAAACTGTGAAGGTGTCTGATTGGTAATTTTTTTAAATAAGCGGTTGAACGGAGGGACTTCCTCGAACCCAATTTCATAAGCAATTTCTTTGATTGTAGAGTCAGTATAGATCAACATACGTTTAGCCTCCAAAATAATGCGCTCATGTAAAATTTTCAAGGGTGATTTGGTATTGCATTGTGCAAAAAGATTGGATAAAGTCTTGGGCGACTTGTGCATTTCATTAGCATAATCCTGTACTTGATGCCATTGTTTGAAGTGCTTCTCTACTAATAAATTATATTGCCGAACCGTATTGAGTTCTTCGGCAGGCACACGCATCAGATGTGCATGTTTTTTATATAAACGAGTTGTTTTGATGATAAGACGTTTGAGTAACATCCGAAGCATTCCTTCTTGATAATTATCTTTTTCTGCAAACTCATCTATAAAAACCTGATAAAGCAATTGAATTTTATTGGATTCCAAACTATCCAATTGAATCGTAGGCTGATCGGCTGAACCATAAAACAGTAAACCCGCACAAGAAACTTCTACATCGTGGTCTATGATACAGTAAAATTCTCGGTTGAACTGCCAAGCCACCACTTCTTTTGGATTAGAAAAAGAATAATGCTGACTAGCCATCAGCGCAATTAACGCATGGCTTGGAAAATCATAAATAGTTCCGTCAATATTGACCGTTTGAGGCGCACCGTTGTTAAGAGCAATTGTTAGAAAAGCATCATCAGAGGTAGAGAAATTCTTTCCAAATTGAGTATCATTGGAAACTAATTTTAAAACGCCACCTGTATTACTGTTTTGTAGAATCAAAATATTTTTCTTTCAAAACAACGACTACTCCTCAAAGGTTTCTAATACGGAATTAAATAAGTGATTTTGTAAATCACACATTAAACGTATCATGCCGTACTGGTATTTATTCAAATAAATATGAAATGAATTAATTAATTAATCGAGTCGGTATAATGCTTCAA
Source organism: Saprospiraceae bacterium (assembly GCA_020628085.1). GTDB lineage: Bacteria > Bacteroidota > Bacteroidia > Chitinophagales > Saprospiraceae > JAHDES01. The sequence goes on along the minus strand of JAHDFQ010000256.1, from coordinate 2,041 downwards.
AAATATCATCCAAGTCATCAAACGATTTAAAACCAACTTTTTCCTCTGCACCACCTTTAACATGCAAGCCCAAAGGCTGAATCGTTTCCAATAAATCGTCTAATTGATTAGCCTCAACCACAATACTCAATAATATGTTGTGCGTTTGAGTGATACTTTGTAAAAAAGCCCGATTGGTCACGTCCAAATCATCATAAGAGATATTATTTTTATCTAAAATGATAAGAAAGGTATCCGTATAGGATTCAAATTTTTCAATATGAAAAATAACATCCGTCGTTAGTGTTGATACATCTTCGATGACAATTTCCTTAATAACTGAAATGCCATCCAATTTTTCTAAGACATCCTCACCTACAAACATACCCAACTGAACAGCATCTAGTTCAAGGGTATTGACCATCGCCCGAATGTCTTCTGCCGATTGCATTCCAAATTCCCCGACAATTTTTGGCCCTTCGACCCATTCTTTCAGTGCAGCAACCTCCGTCGGACTAATATAAGATTCAGTATTGGGTTCAAGATTGAATCCCAACCATTCAACTTCCCACGCCGCAAAATAACGAGCATCTGTCAGGTTCGTAATTTGTCCAGCCTTTATATTCGTTTTGAGCATCAATTCAATTTTTATATCTTTAATTTGAGTTGCGTAGCAACTTAGTAAAGTGGTTACTAGTTAATTAGTGAATAGTCAAGTCATTATTTTGTATGTATAATGATAGACTAATTAACTGATACCTATCCGCCAAGGGCGGAACTAATCACCATTTCACTAAAATTACAAACATACCATATCCTTTTTTATGAAAAAAGAAACACCCAATTATTTTCATCAGGTTTTTGAAGTAACCCGACGTATTCCCTATGGTCGAGTGACGACGTATGGTACGATTGCCAATTATTTGACATTGGGTTCAGCCCGAATGGTGGGTTGGGCACTCAATAAGAGTTTCACCGCAGAAAATGACGTTCCTGCCCATCGGGTGGTTAATCGAAAAGGAGAATTATCAGGTAGAAATCATTTTCCAATGCCGACTATGATGCAGCAGTTATTGGAAAGTGAAGGTGTAGTCGTTGAAAATGATACAATCAAGGATTTAAAAAAATATTTTTGGGATCCTGCGGAGGAGTGGGAGGAAGATTGAAAATCAGCTAATTAATAATATGAGTAAATGACGAGCTAGCTGATTAGTTTTTATTAGTAACAATATTTTCGTTTTTAAAATGGTAACTCGTCTTCTAGACTTTCCCTAGATTTACTATTTTTATTAATATACTCCTCATCCCAAAGATTAATTACTTCTTCACTCATTAGAGAATCATCGAATTCTTCAAAATTCGTTTTTAGAATACCTACTGTACTACTTTTTATGTAGTATTTATTTGCTTTGTAGAGGTCTCTAATATCAAAAAAATACTCTTTTAATAAGTCTTCAAGATTCCAAGTAAAATAATTTTTACTTACTATGTATTTCCGTTCCAATTCGTTTATTGATCCCTTCATTTTTATATTTTCTCCATCTTTTGTTGCAATAAATATAACAGTACCATTTTTACATTTACTCCAGACTTCATAATCTGAATGAGCATCTTGATAAAAAGTATAAACATCGTCAGATGTTTCACTTATTCTTTTACTCATTGCGACAGCCTGATTAAAGGAGCTAATTTTCCTACTTGATAGAAGTTTCCAACCCTCTATAAATGGAGAAATTATAATAAATTTTTCATTGACAACCTTTCCGAATGGAGAAAATAAGTCTAAATCAGATAAAGAGTATTGTGCTGATTTTTCCCATGAACCCTCTAGATATACTTCCAAATTTAATATGTCAATTAAATTTGGATCGTCAGCCTTAGTAATAATATTGAAATGCATATCCAATAGTGAGGATATATAATTTTTATTTTCCAAGAATTGATTGCTCTTCATTTCTTAATTTTTTTGCATCCAATCGTATGTATTACTATTAAACTTATCACTTAAAAAAACTGGCAGACATTTCTCAAAATACCTGCCAATTAATTTTTGTTTACCGTT
>JAHDFQ010000029.1:21209-36029 GCA_020628085.1 Saprospiraceae bacterium | reverse complement strand
AAATCCAAGATAAATAAGAACGGTGTTCTTGATTTTCCGAGATCATTCATTTGTTTGACAAAAGTTGGTGTCATTTAGAAGTAATTATAGAATTAGGCTTTAGCCTTTTATTTTAAATTAAACGAGAAACAGCCTAATGGTCATTTTATTAACGATTTAAACTTAACAAGAATTTAACCGTGTCCACACCATCCGCATAATCGGTCAATGTTGGTTGCTGTGCTTGTCCAAGTTTAAGGGTTGGGATATTTGGTATTTCTTGTTGAGAAACGACACATTGAATGTCCTCTTTTTGTTGATTTAGAATATTCGACAAACCAGATAAATCAGCATATTTTTGATAATGTAACGTCGCAATTCTGGAAGTATTTGCTTCATTTTCTGTCAGTATAATACAACCGTTCATCAAAAATGGAACTTGGTTTAATTGATATAAAGCGTAATTATAATCATAGTTATTTTTGTATTTTGTATGATTAATCAATTGCTTATACTCATCGTGCATCGTTTCTAAGAAAAAGTCAAAGTTGTAGTTTTCGGGCACCCAAATCTTGGACACATTCCGACATCCTAACCCAAAATATTGAAAAATATCATGTCCCAATGCGATCAAATCTTCTTTGGTTTCAGAACCGTGCAAAACAGCAATAGAGTTCCTGTTTTTACGGATAATATTAGGATATTTTCCAAAATACGCCTCAAAATAACGAGCTGAATTATTGCTGCCTGTCGCAATTACTGCATCAAAACCTTTTATGGTTTCCCGAACTTCAACATAACTCGAAAAATCGGGGTGTTGTTCACCCATCCATTTGAAAAAATAGGGGAGTAAATACTGATCTTTTTCTGATAATTTAATGATGGCTTTATGACCCGTAATAAACACACACAACCAGTCGTGAAAACCCACTAAAGGAATATTTCCTGCTAAAACTAAACCTACTTTTTGAGCAGATTTAGGTTCTGAAATATGATATTGTTGCACCCAATTTTCCAACTTTGAACGTTCCAAAAACTGTGTGGCGATAGCGAGAATAGAAGTTTTTTGATTTTCCTTCGTAAACCAATTATTGTTAAAATGTGTTCGGTGAATGACAGCCTCCAAATAGTCGCCCATCTCCTTTAAATGAAATCCTAAGTTCACCAATAAATCAATTCGTTCTTGTAGTTGCATTACATCGCTTTAGTATGAATTTGTTTATAAATATTTAGAATACCATCATGTTGAAGTTCTTGTAATTTAGCAATATTATCATTCGGAATTTGCTCCGTATCAGGATAATTATCAACTGCTTTAGTCAAACTTTCTTCTCTTAAAATATGAATCGTTGGAAACGGAGACCGATTGGTGTAATTCTCAATATCATCAGGACTTGTCCCACCAAATTGATAATTGGGATGAAAACTAGCTACCTGAAAAATCTCGTTTAAATCTAAGTCGTGAATCAATTTTTCCGTTAAACCAATGTAATCCCAAAATTGATAGAAATCTGCTAATACATTCGGAAGAATAATCAATGTAGTTTCTATTTCTGAAATCGATGTTTCTTGTAAAAGTTGAAATTCATCTATGATAAATGGTGTTAAATCATTCAATTGGTTTTTATAATACACCCTAAAACGAATAGACTTTTTTTGATATGGTTTTTTAGCAAATGGACATAAGTTTTGACCAATGACCATTTTTTCTAACCACCGTTTCGTCAACTCAATCGCCTCCATTTACATCTTTTCTTTTCGAGTTTCCAAGTACTTTCTCCAACGGTCTAGTGCTTGTTGAAAATCATCAGGTAATTCTGAATCAAATAGCATGCGTTCGCCCGTCGTTGGATGATCGAAACCTAAAGTTTTGGCATGTAAAGCTGCACGTGGTATCAACTTAAATGTATTTTGAACAAAGGTTTTATATTTAGAGAAAACAGTTCCTTTCAACACTTTATCCCCACCGTAGCGATCATCATTAAACAAGGTATGACCAATGTGTTTCATGTGTACTCTAATTTGGTGTGTCCGACCCGTTTCTAGCATACATTCTACCACCGAAACGTAATATAAATCCTCTAAAACCTTATAATGGGTTACCGCATGTTTTCCACCTTCACCATCCCTAAAGACGTGCATTTGTAGGCGATTATTTGGATTTCTACCAATGTATTCATCAATCGTACCTTCTGGTTCATCAAAATTACCCCATACCAGAGCTTGATATTTACGAGTAACCGAATGATCAAAAAACTGTTTGGCTAAGTGTGCGAGGGCATGTTCATTTTTACAAGCGACCATCAAACCCGTTGTTCCTTTATCTATTCGATGTACTAAGCCAGATCGTTCAGCAAACAATCCGCTATCTAATTTGACACCATCCAAGTGGTGTGCTAAGCCGTTGACGAGTGTTCCTGTGAAGTTTCCAACACCAGGATGAACCACCATTCCAGCAGGTTTATGCAAAACAATAATATCATCATCCTCATATCGAATATCTAAATCCATTTTTTCAGGAACAATGACTGAGGTATCGTGAGGCTTAGTTAAGTGTACATTAATTTGTTGATTTGGACGGATTTTATAGTTAGCTTTCACTTCTTCGCCATCTACTTTCACCATTCCAAATTTAATGGCATTTTGTATTTTACTTCGGGTGACTCGTTCAATCTTTTCCATCAAAAATTTATCAATTCGCATCGGTTTTTGATTCGGATCAGCCGTTATTCTATGATTGATAAATGCACTTTCTTCCTGTTCTTCCATCTTTTTTATAATACGTTTTTACTTTATATTCCAAAATAAATAATCAAACCTATTTGCGGAATAATCAAATCGGTTGCAGAATTTCTAGTTTCAAAAGCGTCAAAGGTATCTATAATGTTTGTAGAATTTAAATCTTCACGCAAAACACTGTAATCTGCATCACTGCCTTTCACAAAAACACCCTTTACATCTAGTTCTAAGCCGAATTCATCGGTTGTATAAAACGGAATATTAAATCCCAAAGCACCACCAACACTTATCGCCCAGTCACCTCCTCGACCATCATTCGTTAAATCATCTTCTGGGTTTTGCACATCAGTAACAGTTGTACGTACATAAAAATGTTTTCCTCCAACATAACCTTCTACATAAGGATGAATGAAAAAATCAATAAAAGGTTGTAAACGAACGACTCCATGCAGATTAAATAACTTAACCTTTGTCGTTTCTTCTACTTCGAATAAAAAACCTTCATTATCAGGGGTAAAATAGAAGGTATTATAACGTTCATAATTGTAAAATCCAGTTGAAAAACCAATATGAACGGGGTTGTTTTTTGATAATTTAGTCAAAGCAGAAATCGTAAAACCAACTGTATTGGGTAGGTTTTCATCCAATTGCCCGATGGACAAAGCACCTGCAAAAGAACTTCCTAAAATAAATTGATCTACCTGATACGTATTTGTTCTAGTGGTATCCACTTCTACTTGCGCAAAAGTTAAATACGGTTGCAAACTAATCACTATGAAAACGGCAAGTGCGATACTTTTTTTAATAAATAATATCAAGGAGTTGTTCATTTTAGGAATATTCATATATTTTTGAATCTCAAATCATTCGACTCACAAAAATAAGGATAATATTATGTTGGAAAAAATCAAATTTGGTTCTTTATGTGTACATGAATTAGACAAAGCTTATACCACAACCCGACCACATCAATTGCCACTTTATGCGACTTCTTCTTTTGAATTTCAAGACATCAATGAAGGCATTGACATTTTTACTGGTAAAAAAGTAGGACATAAATATTCACGTTATGCCAATCCAACAGTTGATTTTGTAGCAGAGAAAATTGCCAAATTAGAAACCTTTGGACTAGACCAAGAAGCGACTTGCTTGATGGTCGGCTCAGGGATGGCGGCAATTTCCACTTTATTTTTATCCATTTTAAAAACAGGCGATAAAATATTAACCCAAGGCAATCTTTATGGTGGAACGACCGAATTACTACTCAAATTGTTCAAACCTTTGGGGGTAGAACCCATTTTTACCAATCTCCAAGATTTAGATCATGTAGAGTCATTGATTAAAGCTGACCCGTCGATCAAACTAGTTTATTTTGAAACTCCAGCCAATCCAACAATGGCGATTGTTGATCTAGAAGCGCTGGCTAGTTTGGCATCAAAATATGGGCGCAAATCTGCCGTGGATAATACTTTTTGTACACCATATTTACAACAACCTTTTAAATTTGGAGTTGATTTTGTGGTACACTCTACTACCAAATATTTAAATGGTCACGGCAATAATATTGCAGGCGCCATTATCGGAACAGATCAAATTTTCATGCAAGAACAAGTGTGGACTCGAATGAAATTAGCTGGCACAAACTGTAGTCCTTTTGATGCGTGGTTGACCAATAATGGCATGAAAACACTAGAATTACGGATGGATCGCCATTGTGAAAACGCCATGAACATTGCTATTTTTCTAGAAAAACACGATAAAATTGAAAAAGTGAATTATAATGGACTCACTTCTCACGTAGATCACGAATTAGCCAAAAAACAAATGACTAATTTTGGTGGGATGATGAGTTTTGAACTAAAAGGTGGTTTTGATGCAGGTATTCAATTTATGAATAAAATTAAATTTTGTACACTTGCTCCAACCCTCGGAGATGTGGATACACTTATTCTACATCCAGCGTCTAGTTCACATCTAAATGTCGCCAAAGAAATTCGAGAACGCAATGGTATTACCGATGGATTAATTCGACTTTCTGTCGGAATTGAAAATGTCGAAGATATTATAAATGATCTAGAGCAAGCGATGAAATAGTATTTTGATAATTTATCCAACTTGAATAAAAGAATATAGGAAAGTCGCTCTTTGGCGGGTGGAAAGGACAAAACAGGTGGGAGTGGGTGAGTGGCGGTGAGTTTAGCAGTTGTTTTGTCGAGAAATTTTTGGTTCGTTTTTTTTTCGATTGAAAAAAATGAACAATGCCAAACAAGATAACTGGCAGTATAGATTTTTAGTTCTTTAAAAGTGTAAAGCTAGTTTGTGACATTGAAAAACTATTACCCATACTATACCAAATTTTATTTACACAAAACCATCAAACACACATGAAAACCAACTACTTTACCTTACTTTTTTGTTTGATAAGCTGTTTTAGCATTGCTCAAACACCATTAGAAATCTATGTTAGCCCAATAGGAGATAATTCCAATACAGGTTTATCTAGTACTCATCCTTTCGCAACGTTGGAACGAGCAAGAGATGAAATTCAAACACTCAATCCTTCTTCAGAAGTTACCGTTTGGTTAATGGACGGTGATTATAATTTGTCTAATACATTTGAATTAACGAATCAAGATAGTGGTACAGCAACACATCGAATCACTTACAGGGCGGTCAATAAACATCAAGCAAAAATTCATTTAGCAAAACAAGTTCCTGCTTCTGCTTTCCAACCATTGACTAATACAAATAAAATCAGCCGACTTGATCCTGTGGCAGTTGGAAATGTAGTTACATTAGATTTGGATGCTTTAGGTGTTCAAAACATGGATACTTGGCCAGATTATTTTCCTGCGAATAATCAGGAATTGTTTCGTTTGTATAGTGGAACAGAAGAATTGCCCTTATCACGTTATCCCAACGATTCGATGATGACCATGGAGACTGTTCTTCAAAACGAACCTGGAATTTTCAAATATCGTGGCGATCGACATAGCCGTTGGTTGGAAGCCGTAAATGATGGTTTGTGGTTTCAAGGTTTTTGGCGCGTTGCCTGGCAATTTGATGCGGTTCGGACTGCTGCCATAGATACGACCAATAAAATAGTTACTCAGGCAGCTTCTGTTCCACTTGGCATTGGCGATAAATATACACGTCCAGAAGGAAATGGTATGGAACCCTATTTTGCAACCAATTTGATTGAAGAAATAGATGTACCAGGTGAATGGGCAGTTAATTTTAATAATGATTCTTTGTATATCTGGTTGCCCATTGGTACAACTGAAGTTAGAATTTTAGATGATGATAATCCTGTATTTAAGTTGACTAATGTGAGTTATGTAGATATCGTAGATATTGCTTTTGATTATGGTTTAGGCAATGCCATTTATATAGAAGATGGTTATGATAATAGAGTGGCGGGATGTGATATTTCTAACTTTATTGAAGATGCTGTTTATGTAGATAACGGCTTTAGCCATGATATTATAAGCAACGATATTCATCATTTGGGAGCAGGTGGCATCTATCTTTCTGGTGGAGATCGATATACATTAACTCATGCAGATCACACCGCTGTTAATAATCATATTTATGAATTCGGTCGGGTTAAGGTCATCTACGCGCCTGCAGTTCAAATTCCTAGAAAATATGACGAAAACAACGTCGGAATGTATGTAGCACACAATAAAATTCATGGAACGCCACACGTCGGAATTGAATTTTGTGGCAACAATAATATTTTTGAATACAACGAAATCTTTGATATTTGTCGTGTGTCCAATGATATGGGTGGATTCTATACTTGGAATGATTGGACGAGTTATGGAAACATTATTCGGTACAATTATGTGCATAGTTCGCATCAAGCACATGGTGTTTATATGGATGATGGAGATAGTGGTGAAACGATCTATAATAATATTTTTAAAGGAATAGATGTCGGTGTTTTTATCGGTGGTGGTCATGATATAAATGCGTACAACAACCTTTCGATTGATTGTAAAAAAACGGTACATATTGATAATCGAGGGGTAAGCCGAGGTTATAATTTGCAAAATACGAGTATGGTTAATCGAGTACTATCTGTTGATTATCAAAATCCACCTTGGAGCGTTCAATATCCGACGATTGTCAACATTTTAGATCCTGCTTACGAACAAGAATTACCAACCAATTGCAGTATTGATTGTAATGTAGGTATAAATACAAATACAATCGTGGATATTGATGCAACTACTGCGACGAGTTGGGGCGTCAATTTGGGGACTAATCATTCGGACACAAATCCTAGTTTAAACACGGCCTCTTTGTCTCAAATTGCAGCAGCCTCAGCTTATGCTGGCGAAACATGTATTGGAACAATTCCATACACTCAAATTGGTCTGATAGACGATGATTATCGTTTATTATGCGTTGATACAACGGTCGTGGATACCCATATTTTGACCAATTATATAGATGGAACGCACCTACAACAAGCTAGTAATGCTATAGTGGCGACCAACACTTTACAAGCACCTGTGGATATGACCTATCGAGCAGGGAACTTTATCTGTTTGAATCATCATTTTGAAGTAGATGTGGGAAGTGAATTTTTGGCTGAAATACGAGATATTTGTCCAACAACGACCACTTTTAACGCACCCGTTCAAAGTCGGTTGAAATTCTCATTACCATATCAAAACATCAAAAAAACGATTTATAGTGAAATAGTTTTCAATAAAAAAGGCGAACAATTTTTATTTTATGATCTATCTAAAACACAAAAAGTATCCATCATTATTACAAATGAAAAAGGGGAACGAGTGCTAATACCTAAACAAGATCATAAAGAAAATCGTGGACGCCACGAAATCTGTCTAAGTGATCTGAATTTACAGAAAGGGCAATATTATTATACCATTGAAATGGTTTCTGGAGGCGCAACAAAACCATTTTTTGTGGATTAAGTTACTTTATATTTTACCTTGATCTATCAATATCTTAGCTTTTAAAATAGTAGTTACCGCCAAGGCACATGTAATTTTTCCATCCATTGTCATTTGAAAAACTTCTTCAAATGGTAGTTTTTTGACGACTAAATCCTCGGTATCTTCGGGTTCAGCCTGTCCGAAACTCAAATCCTGAGCAATGTAAGATATTCCTGCTTCATCTGAAACAGAATTTGACAAATGTATATCTTGAATTTTAGTCCACTTAACTGCTGTAATTCCAGTTTCTTCTAATAATTCTCGTTTGGCAGAATCTAGCGGATTAACACCTATAATACCACCTCCTTCAGGTATTTCCCAACTATATTGCTCCAACGTATAACGATATTGACCAACCAACCAAGTATTATAATCTTTATCTAAAGGCAAGATTCCGATAGCTAGATTTTTATAGTGAACGACTCCATAAATTCCAGGATTTCCATTCGGATTCAAGACATCCCGATGAGTGACTTTGATCCACGGATTTTCATACACTTTTTTTTCAGATATTGTTGTCCACGGATTTTTATGTTCCGACATATGATATGTATTTTAGATTTAATTTAGTAACGCAGAGACTAATGCAAGTACACCAAAAACCATCAGTAATAGATTGAAATGGTGCATCCAATTAAGCAGTAAATTTAGCTTTAACTGTTGTTTTATTTTCACCATAGTGGCAGCTACACCAAAACCTAAACCTAGTATTAAAAGTGGTATAAAATAAATCATAACCATACCCATTTCTTGTTCTTCTACTAATGCTTTCATCAACATAGAAGCAAAACCGAAGTTGACTAAGGATACAAAGGTTAAAATAGTAAATAGTTTATTTGGCATACTTTTAAATTAAATTGATTTGGATAGTCTTCACCTATTCTATATTAAAATTTCTATTTTAAACGCAAAATAGTAACTTTGGCAACATCATCGAATCAAAGATGAACTAATTTTAAAATATATCCTTATTAAAATTAAATTCAAAATGAATAAAATAGTTGCAAATGCTCAAGCTGCAATTGAAGGTATTGAAGATGAAATGACCCTTATGTTGGGTGGTTTCGGCCTTTGCGGTATTCCTGAAAATTGTATTGCTGCTTTGGTTGAAAAAAATATAACTGGTTTGACCTGTATTTCTAATAACGCAGGAGTAGACGATTTTGGTCTGGGTTTACTGCTACAAAAACGCCAAATAAAGAAAATGATTTCTTCTTATGTTGGTGAAAATGATGAGTTTGAACGTCAAATGTTGAGCGGAGAATTAGATGTGGATTTGATTCCACAAGGTTCATTAGCTGCTCGTTGTCAAGCGGGTGGTTCGGGCATTCCAGCTTTCTTTACACCTGCGGGCTATGGAACAGAAGTAGCTCATGGTAAAGAAGTGCGTTGGTTTAATGGTAAGCCTCATATTTTAGAAATGGCATTAACAGCAGATTTTGCTATTGTCAAAGCATGGAAAGGGGATCGTTTTGGAAATTTGATGTATAAAGGCACAGCTCGAAATTTTAATCCGCTGATGGCGATGGCAGGAAAAATTACAATAGCAGAAGTAGAGGAATTAGTTGAACCTGGCGAACTAGATCCCAATCACATTCATACACCAGGGATTTTTGTACAACGTATTTTTCAAGGTGTCGACTATGAAAAACGTATTGAGCAGCGAACGGTACGCACTCGTTCATAGATAGATTTATTGTTTAAATTAAATGAAAGTGAAGAGATGACTCCAGTCATCTCTTCACTCCAATCGAATTATATATTATGTTAGATAAAAACGGAATAGCAAAACGCATTGCAAAAGAACTTCAAGATGGTTGGTATGTCAATTTAGGTATCGGTATTCCAACATTGATCGCCAATTATATTCCACAAGGCATTAGCGTTGAATTTCAGTCCGAAAATGGGATTCTCGGTATGGGGCCATTTCCATTTGAAGGAGAAGAAGACGCCGATTTAATTAATGCAGGTAAGCAAACAATCACTGCCATGAAAGGAGCTTCGATCTTCGATTCAGCAACTAGTTTTGCTATGATTCGAGGGCAGCACATCAATTTAACGGTCTTGGGTGCAATGGAGGTAGCCGATAATGGCGATATTGCCAACTGGAAAATCCCAGGCAGAATGGTCAAAGGCATGGGTGGTGCGATGGATTTGGTGGCTTCCGCCGAAAATATTATTGTCGCCATGATGCACACCAACAAAAGAGGACAATCCAAACTTCTACGTCAATGTACTTTACCTTTAACGGGTACTCGTTGCGTCAAAAAAGTCGTCACCAATCTAGCCGTTATGGACATTACTCCTAACGGATTTAAATTATTGGAACGTGCGCCAGGTGTTTCGGTCGAGGATATTCAAAATGCAACAGAAGGACGTTTGATTGTGGAAGGAGATATTCCTGAAATGGAAGTTTGATAATGGACATTGTTTAACTGAAAAATAAAGAAAATATGAGTCGGATTTTAATTTTTATTTTGTTGATAATGAACTTGAGTCTATCAGCACAAAAGGTTCATAAAATTAGTCTAACACCGAAGAAATCAATTAACGATACAGATTTTAGCATCACCAAAATTATTGATAATCGAGTTAATAAAGATAACATTGGTAATGTAAGAAAGGGAATGAATAATAAAAACGTATCAGCGAGTTTTGATAAAAGTTTTGAATTAGAGATTCTCTTTGCTATGTCGAAGATTGTTCCTAGAAAAAAAGAACATACAGAAATTGGAATGCTATTTCACAATTTTAATATTACGGAGATCATAACCAATACTAAGGAGACTGGTCATTGTTTTATAGAAATGGAATTTGTTCAAGAAATAGACTCTGTTTTATATTCTCTTGGATACTTTGAGGTTGAGGTGTCAAATTCAGGATTAGATGTTACAAATAGTCATGGAAATAGAATCGTAAAGGCATTAAAGCAATGCGTTGATGAATTCAGAGAGACAGATTGGCGTAATAATAAAAGCAAATTTGTATTTGAAGAACCTAAAGATGCAGTATTCAATTACAATGAAATACCTAAAAAAGGAATGTATCAGTCCTTTAATAAAATGGCTTTAAATGAACCTTATTCAGAAGAGGATTTGACGTTTGAAACAAAATCAGCCAAGAAATTTACACACTATTATCCAAAACTAGCAGATGGAAAATTAAGACGTAAAACCTATTTCATATCAGATGGAAGGGATGTTTATATCAAGGCATCTCAGTATTCATATGGAAAATATTTTACAAAAGTTCTAGATAAAGGCAGGTATTACTATTTTGAGGATAAGGTTCAAGATTCTAATACAGCCGCAGCCGCAGCTTTCGGTTTAGCTGGTGCGTTGATTAGTTCGGCTTCAAATACGGTTAAACCTTATATATTAGATACGGATGATGGTAAAATTTATACTTTAAGTGAACGAAAATTATCCACTTTAATCTCCAAACACCCAGAAATTATCAAAACCTACCGCCAATCTAAACGAAAACTGGCGGATAAAAAGGCTGCAATTATCGCTTTAAACAAGACCTTTGAGTGATTCCATTTTAATATAGATATTTAAAACTCGTCAATTTTAAACCTTCTTTTGATAGACTGTGTTCTAATACTTTGAAAAGAATTAGAATACTGAAATCAAATAAATGAATAATATAACCACATTAAAAGAATTAAAAGCGTCTGGCTACCAACCGAAAACCATTAAAGACGAAATGCGAGACAATTTAATCAAACGATTACAATCTAAAAAGACCGTTTTTGAAGGCGTTTTAGGTTTTGAAGACACCGTCATTCCTGATTTAGAAAGAGCCGTTTTATCTCGTCATAATATATTATTATTAGGATTACGTGGTCAAGCCAAAACCCGTTTAGCACGTCTAATGGTAGATTTATTGGATGAATATACGCCTATCGTTAAAGGCAGTGAGTTGATGGATGATCCGATAAATCCCATTTCTCGTTTTGCACGTGATTTAGTCACTGAAAAAGGTGATGATACGCCCGTAGCTTGGGTACATCGAAACGATCGCTATGTCGAAAAACTGGCGACACCTGATGTGAGTATTGCTGATTTGGTGGGTGATGTTGATCCGATTAAAGCTGCAACCTTAAAATTGCCATATTCTGATGAACGAGTAATTCATTTTGGTTTGATTCCAAGATCACACCGTAGTATTTTTGTGATTAATGAGTTACCCGATTTGCAAGCACGGATTCAAGTGTCGCTATTTAATATGCTCCAAGAAGGTGATATGCAAATTCGAGGATTTAAACTGCGTTTGCCATTGGATATTCAGTTTGTATTTACAGCTAATCCTGAGGACTATACGAATCGAGGAAGTATTATTACGCCATTAAAAGATCGTATTGAAAGTCAAATATTAACACACTATCCCAAGACATTGGAAATTGCACAGCGTATTACGGAGCAAGAGGCTAATTTGTCAGACGCACAACGAAAAGCTGTTGAAGTTCCACACTTATGCAAAGAATTACTAGAACGGATTTCATTTACGGCACGTGAAAGCGAGTTTGTGGATGAAAAAAGTGGCGTTTCTGCACGTTTGAGTATTTCAGGTTACGAAAACTTGGTGAGTACTAGCGAGCGACGAATGTTTATTAATAAAGAAAAGAAAACTACTGCACGTATTACTGATTTTTGGGGTGTAATCCCTGCTATAACGGGTAAAATAGAATTAGTGTACGAAGGAGAACAAGAAGGGCCTTATCAAGTCGCCATGAGTTTAATGAATAATGCCATTAAAGAAGCCTTTTTGGATGTATTCGATGATCCAGAACAATCAGATAAAAGTGAAGGTGGTGACTCTTACAGTGCTATTCGAGCTTGGTTTTCTGATGGAAATACCATTGATTTGTTAAATGATTGTAGCGATAAAACGTATCAAAAAGAGTTAGACAAAGTAGCTGGTTTGAGACGACTGGTGGAACGAAAAGAGTTACCCGAAGGCGCAAACATATATACGTATATGGAATTAGTTTTGCATGGTTTGTCGACTATGGAAATTCTTAGTAAAGATATTTTAGAATCTAAATTTGTTTTTAGAGATATTCTTGCAGATATGTTTGGTGACAATATGTTTAATGATTTTGGTGATAATTAATTATATTACATCGTAAAATAGGCTTCTGCCTGTTTCAATCCGCTCTATAAATTATCCAAACTTATTACTATGCTTTTAAAAATTCATCCAGATAACCCTTCTGAACGACACATCAAGCAAGTGGTTGAAACTTTGGAAGATGGAGGTGTCATCATTTACCCAACGGATACGGTTTACGGTTTAGGTTGCGATATTTTTAATCATAAAGCTGTTGATAAAATTTGTAAAATACGTGGACTCAATCCAGTCAAAGCCAATCTGACTTTTGTTTGTGAAGACATTAAACAGATTTCAGAATTTGCAAAACAATTGGACAATGAATTATTCAAAACCTTAAAACGAAATCTGCCAGGTCAGTTTACCTTTATTTTGAAAGCGAATAATAAAGTCCCTAAATTATTTAAAAATCGTAAAAAAACCATCGGAGTACGGATTCCAGAAAATAACATTGCCAATGCGATCACCCGTAAACTGGGTAGACCCATACTTTCAATCTCATTAAAATCCGATGATGAAATTTTGGAATATTTCACGGATCCAGAAGAAATTTACGATGATTTTAAAAACAGGGTAGATATTGTTATTGATGGCGGTATAGGTAGCAATGAGCCCTCAACTGTTGTTGATTGTACTAAAGGAGAACCAGAAGTTATCCGTGAAGGAAAAGGAGAATTAATTTAATGGCATTGATGTTACTAATTAGTTGATAATGTTGCCATTGGAACAATAGTTATTTCAGCTTACACTTTATGTAAAATAAATATTTGTGTAAAGGTTGACGGTTCAAAATTTATTTGTTACCTTTGCAGGGCTTTTTGTAAACCATAGATTTTATTGCGGTTGAAACTTAATTAACCATGTTTTTGCTGCGATTTGATCATAAATTATATAATCATGTCAAAAGTTTGTCAACTTACTGGGAAAAGACCTATTTCAGGTAATCATGTTTCTCACTCAAACAGAAAAACAAAACGTCGTTTTTTGCCTAATTTGCAAAAGAAGCGTTTCTTCATTCCTGAATTAGACCGTTGGGTAACGATCAAAGTATCGTCTGCGGCTATTCGTAACATCAATAAGTTAGGAATTTATGCTTATTTGAAGCGATTAGAAAAATCAGGTGTAGATACAGGTGTAAAACTGTAGTTTTTCCAAATAATTTAAATTAAATAGAAATGGCAAAGAAGTCAAAAGGTAATAGAAATCAGATTATATTAGAATGTACAGAGCATAAAGAAAGTGGCATGCCTGGAACATCTCGTTATATCACTCAAAAGAACAGAAAAAATACTCCTGATCGTTTAGAGTTAAAAAAATATAACCCAATTCTTAAGAGAGTAACAAAACATAGAGAAATCAAGTAATTTTTTAAACGTTTAGTTTTTATTATTTACTTGTTAGACCTTGTATTTGAATCGTTTTGCAACAACAAATAAAATTAAAATATCATGGCTAAGGTTTCAAAGAATGCACGGGTCGCACAACGTGCGGCAAACGCAGGATCTGGTAGAGATTTCGTGAAAGTTATCAAAAGTATTAAAAATCCAGCTACTGGAAAATACTCTTACAAAGAAGTAATTGTACACAAAGACAAAGTGAAAGCTTTCTTTGCAGACGCAAAATAGTCTTTGATAACTTATTAATTATATAGATGTCAAAACGGTTTTATTGTTTTGATGCAATGTATATTAAAAAAAGGCTTTTCTTATTTTTATAAGGAAAGCCTTTTTGTGCGTTCATGATCCTCTAATAATTTGTCATACTCGTTTTTAAAACAACTAATTCTTCTACCAATTTGTTATCTTAGCGACATTTTAGTAGTTCGTCATTAAAATTAGTACAAAATAAATCTATTAATCCGTCAAAAAATAGTTCGTAACCCCTGAGTCCTCGGGGTCAATTACTTACTCTTTTTATGATGGCAGATTTTTTTGCACACGTAATTTTGACTGACTGCTTAGCATTATCATCAAACATACCACTATATATGAGTTTTTTTAAAAAGTTTTTTACTAAA
>JAHDFQ010000029.1:0-21109 GCA_020628085.1 Saprospiraceae bacterium | reverse complement strand
ATTATCATCAAACATACCACTATATATGAGTTTTTTTAAAAAGTTTTTTACTAAAAAGAAAGAAGAGGATTTAGATAAAGGATTAGAGAAAACTAAAGATAATTTCTTCTCCAAAATATCTAAAGCAGTTGCTGGTAAATCTACAGTAGATGTAGAGGTGTTGGATGAATTAGAGCAAATATTGATTACCTCTGATGTTGGCTTGGATACGACGATCAAAATTATTGAACGGATTGAAGCTCGTGTAGCGAAAGATAAATATATAAATGTCGGTGAACTAAACGAGATTCTTAGAGATGAAATCGTTCAATTATTAGGTGAAACTAATTCGCAAGAACTAGAAGGATTTACATTTTCAGAAGAGCGCAAGCCTTATGTTTTATTAGTGGTAGGTGTTAACGGCGTTGGAAAAACAACGACTATTGGGAAATTAGCACATCAGTACACTAAAAATGGTAAAAAAGTAGTGATCGGAGCTGGGGATACTTTCCGTGCTGCGGCAGTCGATCAACTCAAAATTTGGTCTGAACGTGTAGGTTGCGATTTTTATGCTAAAGGAATGCACACTGACCCAGCTGCGGTGGCATATGAAACAGTAGATTATGCAGTTAAAAACAACTGCGATATTGCTATTGTTGATACGGCAGGACGTCTACACAATAAGAAGGGTTTAATGGAAGAGTTGTCCAAAATTCACCGTTCTATGGGAAAACGTTTAGATGGTACACCAGATGAGGTGATGTTAGTTTTGGATGCTACTACTGGGCAAAATGCCATAGAACAATGTACTCAATTTTCGGAAGCAACCCGTGTCAACTCATTGGCATTGACCAAGTTAGATGGTACAGCCAAAGGTGGTGTTGCCATCGGAATATCGGATCAATTTAAAATTCCAATTAAATATATTGGTGTTGGTGAGGGTATGGATCAATTACAAATTTTCAACAAACGAGCTTTTGTAGATTCATTATTTAAAAAAAGTGATAAGACCGTTATTGAGTAAATCATTATTAGTATTCCAGAACTTTTGGTTGCTATTGCTGTTCTTATATAAACTAAAATATATTATTATGAAAGCGATTTGGAACAATCAAGTTATAGCGCAAAGCGACGATACCGTACAATTAGAAGGAAACCATTATTTTCCAGCGGATAGTATAAATAAGGAATTTTTTAAAGATTCTCAACTCAATACTAATTGTCCATATAAAGGAACGGCTAGTTATTATTCCGTCGATGTACAAGGGAAAGAAAATAAAGATGCCGCCTGGTATTATCCAGAAACTAAAAAAGGATACGAGAAAATAAAAGGTCGAGTAGCTTTTTGGCGAGGTGTCGAAGTCGTAAACGACTAAAGAATTATTAAATTTAAAATGAGAGGTTATTGGATTACAAATAACCTCTCATTTTGTATACGGAATATCCAATCCACTCTTTGATTAATCGTTCCCAGCGATAAAAGCCCAAACGGTCAGGAATCAAAATGGATTCTGGAACAAGACGAGTTTTCTCTCCAAGAAAATCAACAGGAAAGACATCAAATTTAAGGTTTTGTTTGGAAAAACAGGCTTTAGTTCTTGGCATGTGAAATGCAGATGTTATCAGCAAAATGCTAGGATCTTCCTTGAAAAAATGCTCTATTAATTCTTTGGAGTATAGCGCATTTTCATACGTGTTTCTGGAACGGAATTCCGTCAAAATACAATTTTCTGGAACACCCATTCGTATCAAAAACTGTTCTATTTCAATGGCTTCACTAGGCTCTTGACCAAACATATAACCTGATCCACCACTTAAAAGTAAATATTCAAATTTTCCAGACTGATATAATTCTAATGCTTGTGTAAGGCGACTGGCACGTTGGCTAAAAGTATAACACCCATTGTCTTCTTGGATAAAAAAATTAGAATAACCACCCGCCACGATACCTACCTCATAATGATTCAAATCGTTAATATGTGTAGGCTCAGGTTCCCACCAATTCATAGCTTGATTATACAAAAAATGATTTGAGAAGATAAAAAACAGTATTATCGTCAAGCCTAAAAAACGACGTTTAAGTCTTACTTTCTTGACAAAAAAAGTCAATAACAAACAGCCCATCACCCAATTGATAGGTTGAATTAAAAAAAATAATGACTTGGATAGGATGTAAAACATCGTTTAAAAACTAGGCCCAGCAATAAGTTGTTGCCAGAGGAGTGGAAGCAAATCGTTTCTCAATAACGCAACCAACGTAATTGCAAACAATAATCCAAATACACCACCATAAAAATGCGCATCATGTCCAATATTATCATTAGAATTTTTACTAGCCCAAGAAGAATAAGCAAGATATAAAACCGCAGCGATGACCGCAGGACATGGAATAACAAAAAAGATACCCAACATCGCCCAAGGAGCAAATAAACAGAAAGCTAAAAGTACTCCCGATGTCCCACCAGAAGCTCCCAAAGCGGAGTAATATCCGTTGTTTTGATGTTTAAAAAAAGATGGTAATCCTCCAAAAATAATAGCACCAATATATAAGGCAAGATAATAAAAACGCCCCATTGGAGAACCAAATGCTGCTTCAAAAGTAGTTTCAATTTGTTCTCCAAATACATACAACACATACATATTTAACCCTAAGTGCATGAAATCAGCGTGAATGAATCCATGAGTAATAAAACGGTAATATTCTCCATTCTGATGAACAGATTGAGGATGGAAAATGAGTTTATTTCGAAGGTTTTGATCCTTGAACGCACTGTAGGAAATTAAACCCGTTATAATAATGATAATTAATGTAATACTCATAATTTAAAGCATTTGTTGATTGAAAAATGCACACAAAATACCTGTGGCAACAGCGGCATTTAAAGATTCTGCTCCATGATTGGAAGCCGCTGGAATCCGAATTTTATACTGACTTTTAGAAACAATTTCATTAGAAATTCCTTTCCCTTCATTTCCAATAATTAAAATTCCTTTAGGAGAAAGTGAAGTCTTAAAAATATTTTCACCATCTAAAACAGCTGAATATGTAGGTACATCTGGAAACTGTTGAGTTAAATCCTCAAATGAAATCCGATGATATTGTACT
Source organism: Saprospiraceae bacterium (assembly GCA_020628085.1). Lineage (GTDB taxonomy): Bacteria > Bacteroidota > Bacteroidia > Chitinophagales > Saprospiraceae > JAHDES01. The sequence continues at coordinate 18,024 of JAHDFQ010000029.1, read as the reverse complement.
CGTAAAAAAGCGCCCATCGTTGCCTGTATCACTTTCGGATTATATAAATCGGCTGAAGCAGTGGAACAAAATACATGTTTTATTCCAAACCAGTCCGCAATCCGCATAATTGTTCCCAAATTACCTGGATCTTGAATACCGTCCAAATACAAACTCAAACCATGACGCACTGATTCTTGTTCAATTTTTAATTGCGGCATTTCTACAACAGCGAGTACTTTATTGGGTGTATTTAAATTGGAAACGGATTTAAGTCCTGACTCCGTTACTTCAATTAACGTTTCATTAAGCAACTTCAAACTAGGTTGATGCGTTTCAATCCATGAAGTCGTAGCAATCAATTGCATGATTTTTATAGTTCCATCCAGCAGTAATTCTTGTACAATCTTTTCACCTTCAGCCAAAAAAACATTATTTTTTTGACGATTCTTCTTTAGACGTAAAGATTGTATATATTTAACCTTATTTTTAGATAACATGTATGCTTGCTGATTTTGATAACGCAATTTAGTGAAATAATTATGGATTCCTTAACCCATTTTCCTAATCTCGTTCATTAGCAAATAAAACCTAGTATTTTATATATTTTGAATACAAAACAACTTTTTTTACTGTATTTGTACATAAGCTGTAGCATATTTATATGCAGTAGTTGTAATGTCAAAAGGCATTTGAATTATGGTGAAGTATTAGTTGAAAAGAATGATATTGTTTTTACAGAAAAAAAATTAAAAGACGAAAAAAAATCTGATCTCGAATATGAGTTACTGACCTTAGCAAAACCAAAAAAAAATTCAAAAGCTTTTGGTGTTTTTAGAACATCTCTTTGGGCTTATTATAAAACGGATGAACCACAAGATACCAGTTCTTTTGATCGGTTTTTAAGGCGTAAAGTAGCGCAAAAGCCTGCTTTATATTCAGATTCTATTGCTAATGCCTCTGCCATTTCAATGACTAATTATTTAAATAAGAAAGGATATTTTGAAGCAGAAGTTCGGCCAGAAGAACAAATTTATAAAAAACGTAAAATAGCAAAAGTTGAATATTATGTTACGCTAGGCGAACGGTACTATGTGGATTCACTACAATACATTTCGTTAGATTCTAGCTTGGTGGGAATTACTAGAGATTTAGAAAAAACAAGTCTTTTTCAAAAGGGAGAACCCGTCAGTCAAAATCTTTATAATGCCGAAGTCAACCGAATAACAGATACGCTACGCAATAATGGATATGCCTTTTTTTATGATAGTTATATCCAAAATTTAGAAGCAGATAGCACAGGAAGTGACCGTCAGCTTGATTTAGATTTAAAGATTAGTGCGCCATCCAATGCCCCTTCTCACACTGTCTATCGAATCGGAGAAATTCAGGTTTTTCCAAACTACAACATATATACCGTTGGTAATAAATCAAGAGATACGATCATCAATAATATTAAAATTACCATTCCTCAAGAAGAGAATTTTAGTATCAATCCACAAGTTTTAATTAATCAAATTTATCTTAAAAGCGGACAAATTTTCCGTCAATATGATTATGATAAAACCAATGAATTATTGAGTCGTTTGGGGCTGTTTCGATTTATTGATTTGAAACTCATCAAAGATGAGACAGATGAAGATAAACTCAATGTAAAAATTTATTTGACACGCAGTAAGCGACTTGCTTTGGGAATGGAAACGGAGTTGAATAACTCCTTTCGATCCACTTTAACCACTAATCGAATTTTGGCATTAGGTGGAGGTCTGAATTTTAACTTTCAAAATAAAAATACATTTGGGGGAGGAGAGTTGCTCAATATCGTTTTGGAAGGCGGGGTTGAAGTCAATATTGGCGATCGTCAACCGAACCGTAGCCCTTTAAATTCTTTAGATTTGCTCGCCCGTGCAGAATTATATTATCCAAAATTTATAGATTATTTAGGTTATTGGAAACTCTTAAATAAGATTAAGATTGGTAAAAATAAGTCCTTAGTGACTAATAATTTTTATAAAGATTTAAGGGAAAAAGCACGTTCAAAAGTATCAGTGAGTTATACTTATCAAGATTTTTTTGATTTTTATACCTTTAATACATTTGGATTTTCACTAGGTTATAATTTGAAGCGGAAAGCCAATGAAAATATTTCCTTCACACAAACAGGTATTGATTTCTTCAAAAGTGAAATTAGAGATAGTTTTCAAGTCATTGTAGATCAGAACACGTTCTTAGAACGTAGTTTGGGAGACGATCAATTATTTACAGGATTTATAGTTAGAGATTTAAACTATGCTTGGGCAAGTAATCTAACCAAGCGTAATGGTAGTTGGAAATTTCGATTAGGAGCAGAAGTTTCGGGTTTAGAAGTGTTGGGTTTGAATGCTATTATCAATCAATTAGATGAACCTTTTTCAATCGGTGGAATTAGTTTTGCTCATTATGGAAGGGCTGATTTTGATATTCGGTATCAGCGGAACTTCGTAGACAATAGTTCTTTGGCTTTTCGGTTGTATTCTGGTGCAGCAGTTCCCATTAGTCGCCTGACGAGTGCAGTTCCGTATGTCAAACAATATTTTATTGGTGGTCCAAATAGTGTTCGGGCTTGGTTGATTCGAGAGTTAGGACCAGGATCATTTCAAGAGTTTCCAGCAGTTGAACCACCATTGTTTCAAGATACACCTCAGCCTCCATTTTATCAAGCCGCAGATTTTAAACTTGAATTTAATGCAGAATACCGATTTGATTTAATTCCATATTTTTTGATGGAAGGTGCTTTATTTGTAGATGGTGGAAACATCTGGACATTTAGAGAAGACCCTGAACGAATAGGTTCTAAACTGACCCAAAATTTCATCAATGATATTGCCTTAGGTGGAGGTTTTGGAATTCGGTTTGATTTCTCCTATTTTATTATACGTTTGGATATGGGCTATAAATTGCGTTCTCCTTATGAAGTCAACGGTAGTAAATGGTTATTTTCTACATATAGAAATAGGTCACTGGGTGATTTTTTTACGACTAGAGCTGATTTAGTCAACTATAATCTTGCTATTGGATATCCTTTTTAGAATGTTAACCTTCGATATATACTTTTTTATTTTCTGAATGGTAGTGGGTTTTAATACAATTTCATTTGTGAACCTTCTTCATTTTGTAACAAAGATGAATTTCAAATCGTTATGATTATATCTTGCTAAAAGAGTGATTTTCAAAAAAATGATATTGCTTTTTACACAAACCCTTTCATTCAAAATTTCCCTTTTTCAAAGATTTATTAAAAAAAAGTATAATATTTCTCCAAATATTACAATTTGGGATAATATTTGTTATTTCATAATATGAACGCCCTTTATACATAGCAAACTATTTATTACAAACTATTATAATGAGATATTCTTAACGATAATCTGAGCATGTTAATATATCCCATTTTTATATCAAAACTATAATCTTGAACTTTTATGAGACCGATTTTATTAATTTTATTGATCCCATTCACATTATTGTGTACGAATCTTGGCGCGCAAGAAAAAATTGAACGCCCCAATGCTTGGGAAGGCAAAATATTATTTACAGATCATTACCTCCCCAATCCAGATATTGATGGAGGGTTCGATCATACTGGATTTGGAATAGAAGCGGGCTACTACCGTCATCTATCTAATTTGATACAAGTAGGAATACCATTAAAAGTAGCAGTGGCTGATATGCCAGAAGTTAGTACTTTCGACAATCGAATTCGATTAATTAGCCTTGACGCCGTAGCTCGATTCAGAGCATATTCGGAAGAACGAAAATTAGTACCTTACGGATTTACTGGAATTGGTGGTGTTTTTGAAAGCATCAATGGTGAAACCAACGATAATACATATGCGCAAATTCCAATTGGTGGAGGTGTTCAGTATCGTTTAGGGCCTTGGGGTTATGTAACGGGTCAAGTAGAATATCGGGTTACATTAAGTGATTTGGAAAGAGATAATTTACAGGCAGGAATTGGTTTTATGTGGATGATTGGTAAGCCAGAAACAAAACCAAGTACACCAAAGGTGTTGGATGTTATTGCTGATACCGATGGTGATGGAATCCAAGACGATAAAGATGATTGTCCTACGATTGCTGGTTTGGCAGCCTTTATGGGTTGCCCCGACTCTGATGGTGACGGCATTGCAGATAGCAAAGATAAATGTCCACAACAAGTTGGTGGTTTGGCAGCAATGGGTTGTCCAGATTTAGATGGTGATGGTGTTGCAGATGTCGATGATGAGTGTCCAGATGCACCAGGTTCATTAAGAGGTTGTCCAGATATCGATGGTGATGGCGTTCCTAATAAAGACGATAGTTGTCCCGAATTAGCCGGTTCTTTAAATGGGTGTCCTGATCGTGATGCTGATGGAATTGCAGATAAAGATGATCGTTGTCCAGACCAAACAGGAACTGCTGAAAATGGAGGTTGTCCTGCAGCGGTAACTAGAGATATGGATGGTGATGGAGTCGTTGATGATTATGATGCGTGTCCAACGATAGCTGGAATTGCTGCCAACCGTGGTTGTCCAGGTGTAAATGCAGAGGTTCAACAGGTTTTAACCAATGCAATGGAATCTGTACGATTTGAAACGGGAAGTGCTACACTTAAATCATCGTCTTATAGTACTTTAGATCAAATCGTTCAAATTATGAGGGATCAACCTTTCAATAATTTGAAGATTCGTGGACATACAGATAATGTAGGTGGTACAAATTCTAATCTACGTTTATCTGAAAGACGTGCAGAAACGTGCTTTAAATATATCAGAGATAAGGGAATTGTTCCAACTAGAATTACTTATGCTGGGTATGGAGACAATCGACCAATTGCAGATAATAATACTTCGGAGGGTCGTCGCCAAAATAGACGTGTGGAATTTGAATTATATGTTCCTGAATAGAAATCAGATTGATTTCAACCAAAAAAGGCTTGCTGGATTTCTAGCAAGCCTTTTTTGATTTATAAAGAATCTTCCACCTTTGTTTCAATAATTTGTAACTGTTGGTAGATTAATTTATTCAAATCTGACGAAGGAGGGACGAATTTTCGTGCTAACATAAAAGCTTCTTTAGCATCTGAAAATTTCTTAGACTCCATCTTTTCCATTCCTACATAGTACCAAGAAATTCCAATATTCGGACTCATTGATTCCATCAATTCTTCGTCTTCCTTAATATTTTGAGCGATTTTTAATAAATCCCCTTTAATTTGTTTTCCATTCTTTAGAATATAAGTAGCATCTTTCGTTAGTTCACCATTTTCCCAAATACAAGCATATGTATCGCCATTAGTGAAATGAAATGTTCCTTTTTTGTTTGAAAGTCCATCTTTCCATTTTCCAATAAATACATCACCTGTTCTAAATGTAATAACTCCAGAACCATCTCGCTTACCCGCACTATGATTGCCAACATATTTAGAACCATCAACTTTGTTGTATTCACCTTCACCTTCTGCCAGCCCATTTTTCCACTCTCCATCGTAAGATTCTCCGTTGATTAAGGTCAGAATTCCTTTTCCCTGCATGACGCCATTGAAATAAGTTCCTACGTATTTAGAACCATCCGACCACATATAAACGCCTTTTCCGTGAATCATATCATTTCGCCAATCTCCTGCATAATTATCGCCGTTTCCAAAATTTTGTTGACCATGTCCATGTCTAAACCCATCTAAAAACTCGCCAATAAAAATATCATCATTTACATAGCGAAACGTTCCCCAACCATGAGGAAGTCCATACTTAAACTCACCTTCATATATATCGCCATTCTCAAAAGATTGTTGTCCTTTACAATATTTTTTTCTTTTTGAACAGGTATTATCCGTTTCTTTTGCAGCAGGAATACTATCTATTTGAACAGATAATAAATTCAAATTAGCCATAGAAGATAGGGGAATAAAAAAAAGTAGACAACTAATGAATATTTTCATAGTGTATTAACCATTAATGAAGACAGATCATATTCGTGGAAGGGAATCAATAAGAATCAATCTTTGTATTTATACTGTTATCACCTAATTATAAAGCAATTACCACACCAAAAGGTATTTGTATTGTTATAAAGGTCAAAAAGAAGATTTAAAAATGTGTTAATAGAAGATAAAAAATAACACAAAAGAATCTTCTTTCTGTTTTAAGTTTTTACCTTTGCATTCCGTAACATAAACGATTTTTATGACAAAATATATCTTCGTTACGGGTGGCGTAACATCGTCCTTAGGGAAAGGAATCATTTCAGCATCACTTGCAAAATTACTTCAAGCAAGAGGTTTTTCCGTTACTATCCAAAAATTTGATCCATATTTAAATGTTGATCCAGGAACACTAAATCCGTATGAACACGGCGAATGCTACGTGACGGACGATGGTGCTGAGACAGATTTAGATTTGGGTCATTATGAACGATTTCTGAATATTCCAACTTCTCAAGCCAACAACGTTACAACTGGACGGATTTATCAGACGGTCATCAATAAGGAACGACAAGGTGTTTTTCTTGGTAAAACGGTTCAAGTCATTCCGCATATTACCGATGAAATCAAGCGTAGAGTTCAATTATTGGGTAAAACAAACCAATATGATATTGTAATTACCGAACTCGGTGGAACGGTTGGTGATATTGAATCTTTGCCTTATTTGGAAGCATTACGACAATTGCGTTGGGATTTAGGAACGGACAATTGCATGGTGATTCACCTTACACTAATTCCTTATTTGAATGCTGCTAAAGAACTGAAAACCAAGCCAACACAACATTCTGTTAAGTTTTTACTAGAAGCAGGGATACAACCCGATGTGTTGGTTTGCAGAACCGAACATCCAATCAATAATAGCATTCGGCGAAAACTAGCCTTATTTTGTAATGTGGATATCAATTCGGTCATTGAAGCCATCGATGCAGATTCTATCTATGACGTTCCTTTATTGATGTTAAAGGAAAATTTAGACAATACGGTCATTTCTAAACTACGACTAAAGGACAAACGTGAACCAGATTTAAGGCGTTGGAAACAATTTTTGGGACGTTTGAAAAATCCGTTATATGAAATCAGAATTGGTTTAGTTGGTAAATATAATGAGCTCCCCGATGCCTATAAATCTATCTACGAATCATTTATACACGCGAGTGCAGCCAATGAATGTGAGGTCAAAGTCATTCCGATTCATTCGGAAGATTTGGAAGCCAATTACGATAATACCGTTCGAAAATTAGAAGGATTACATGGAATATTGGTGGCACCTGGTTTTGGGGAACGTGGTATTGCTGGTAAACTACAAGCCATCAAATATGTTCGTGAGAATAACATTCCGTTTTTTGGTATTTGTTTGGGTATGCAATGTTGTGTAGTAGAATATGCTAATAATGTGATGTTTTTATCGGGCGCCTCTTCTTTAGAAGTAGATGAACATACGCCTTATCCTGTTATTAATCTGATGCACGAGCAAAAACAAGTGACGGATAAGGGCGGAACCATGCGATTGGGAAGTTACCCATGTAAAATTAAAAAAGGATCATTAGCGCATACTGCTTACAAAAAATTAGAAGTAGATGAGCGTCATCGTCATCGCTATGAATTCAATAACGATTATTTAGAAAAATTTGAAGCATCAGGACTGATTCCGACGGGTATTAACCCTGAAACGGGATTAGTTGAAATTGTAGAATTAGAAAATCATCCTTGGTTCGTAGGCGTTCAGTTTCATCCAGAACTAAAAAGTACGGTCGAAGAACCACATCCTTTGTTTGTCGCTTTCGTAAAAGCTTGTCGTGATCTGAAATATGGCTTAAACAAAAAGGGAACTTCAAAATCCTCCAAAGAAAAAGTTACCAAATAGAACTATCATTCATGCGTAAATTAAGTCTTAAAGAACTAAACCGATTGAGTGTCTCAGCATATAAAGCAACCGAAAAGACGCCAATAGTGGTTGTTCTAGACAACATTCGGTCGGGTATGAATGTTGGTTCGATTTTTAGAACTTCGGATGCATTTGCTTTGGAAGGTATTTATTTGTGCGGTATTACCGTTCAACCTCCGCATAAAGAAATTACCAAAACAGCAATAGGTGCATCCGCTTCTGTCACTTGGACATACAAAAAAAGTGTGGTAGAGTGTGTTCAACATCTAAAAAATGAAGGATATAAGATGCTCGGAGTGGAACAAACAGATTCTAGTGTACTACTTCAAAATATAGAAATATCAACAAAAAATAAATACGCTATCGTTGTTGGAAATGAAGTGAATGGTATTAGTAATGAAATTTTACCGCTCTTAGATATGTGTATAGAAATTCCCCAGTTTGGTACAAAACATTCACTTAATGTATCGGTATGTACGGGTATGGTAATTTGGGATTTAGTAAAAAAAATAAAGCTATAATTCATCTAAAATTCTACCAATGAATTGGAAAAAAATAGGAATTGGTATTAGCGTTCTTGGTATTATCCAGTTCTTTATTTTAACCAGTTTAGCTATGTATTACTATCCAGGTGGGGTTTTACATGATCGTACTACTGTAGGCTATTCATTTTTTACTAATTTTTTTAGTGACTTGGGTAGAACCGTTGCGCTAAATAGACAGCTAAATACCACTAGTCACTACATATTTAAAACGGCTTTGACCTTGACAGGGATTAGTATGTTTTGCTTTTTTAGTGTATTACCAACTCTATTTAAAAATAAATCAGCAAAGATTTTAGCAATACTTACGATGCTCGCAGGTTTTGGGGCAGCCTATTGTTACGTCGGGATAGCCTTTCATCCGTTGAATGGTACATATTGGGAGCACCGATTTTATGTTAGGACGGGATTTTTGTGCTTTCTATTATGTATTTCCTTATATGCTTTCGCTATTCGTTATGAACCTCTTTATCCCAATAAATATTCAAATATTTTGGTGTTTTTTGGACTGATTTTGATGGTACAAATAGGAGTGATGTTGCTTGGCCCAAAATCTTGGCAATCACCTTTTGCACTTTGGTTACAAGTCGTTTGTCAAAAAGTTATTGTGTATGGTGAGATTATTTGTATGCTTATCCAGTCAATTGGTGCTTATCAAATGACAAAACGGCTTCAAATCATAGATTGAAGCCGTTTTGTAGGATTATAACAAGTAGTCGGTCAGAAAAATTAGTATAATAAAACCTTCAAGTCCTTCAAATATTTCCTCCGCCTGCCTGCCGCAGGCAGGTAACTTCCAAGTATTCAGTTTCTTAGTCAATTTTTGAAGGACGGTTTTATTATACCTGCCTGCGGCTGGCAGGCAAGTAATTTTATCCGACCACTTAAGTTATTTGAATTTCTTATTCAGAAACTCTTGCTCGAATATTCCAATTGATATCAACTTGACCATCAGTAAAAGCACGTAATGTTTCCCAAGTATCGTTATTAGTAGATGAACTAATCCAATCACCATCCACTTCTGCAGGCCCAGGATCACAACCTACAGAACGTAATTCTCCGTTGTGTTCGACTTCTAAACATACCCAAATCGGGTCATTAGTAATTTCAATGGGATTAGGTAGAATGTGTAGATTCCATCCGTTCTGTCCCACTGTATTTCCAATATCAGCGGAGTAGATTACATTACCTGGTGCATTATTAGCACCTTGTTCTCGAATAGATAAAATAGTTGAAGCAGGCACTTGTTGAATGTAAAAAATCACTTCATCCATAGACTGACCAACATAATCCGCTAGTTCTGATTGGGTAAATCGGACAGCCGCAGTGTGCGTACCAGCAGGTAATAAGGGGGCTGAAAAATTAAGTCCATCGTAGTGTAATTCAGCTTCAATTAAGTCATTTGTAGGTGTAGCATCATCGTCGTCTCCACAAGACATACATAACAAAGATAATCCCAGCAAAAAGAAAAGTAGATGTTTCATATCAGATATAATTTTAGTGGTTAAAATGGTATAAATAGTATTTTTCCTCAAAATAAGTAAGATATTTCAATGATAGAAACCCTTTAACAAAAGTTTATATGTTCATCGAGGTAGGATTCATTTTTTAACCAAAAATTAAGAACTAATTTTTCTGAGTTACTATTTATTAAGTATTTATAAGGATAAAATCTCTGCCATTTTCAAAGCATCAGAACTAAGTTGTTTTTCTTTTTGAATCGCATTTTTAAAAGGTGTCAATTTAATTTTATTGTTCACCACACCCACCATGACATTTTTCTTTCCCTCAATCAGAGCTTCCACGGCACCATAACCTAGTTGACTGGCCAACACCCGATCTTTAGCCGTTGGTGATCCACCTCTTTGTAAGTGACCTATTATGGTTACTTTGGCATCATAAAAATCAAACTTATCGGTAACTTTTTGAGCAATTTCTGCTGCTCCACCATTTTTATTTCCTTCGGCGACGATAACAAGACTAAATAGCTTCTTTCGTTTCGCTCCTTTTTTTAATATTTTAATCAATCCATCAATACTGGTGTCTGTTTCTGGCACTAACACGCAAGCAGCACCGCTACCGATACCTGTACTTAGTGCAATAAAGCCTGCATGACGACCCATGACCTCGACAAAAAACAAACGATTATGAGAATCGGCGGTATCCCGAATTTTATCGACGGCCTCAACTGCCGTATTTACAGCCGTATCAAAACCAATGGTATAATCCGTTCCATATAAATCATTGTCAATGGTTCCAGGAATACCAATAAATGGAATGTTATGTTCTTTGGAAAAAATATCTGCTCCTGTGAATGTTCCATTTCCACCGATGGCAATACAAGCGTCAATATCGTGAGCAACTAGCGCTTCATACGCTGTTTTTCGACCTTCTGGTGTATGAAATTCCATAGAGCGAGCTGTTTTCAGAATCGTACCACCTCGATGGATAATATTTCCGACATCCCTTGTTTCTAAACGTCGAATATCTCCGTTAATCATACCTGTATAACCTCGAAGGATACCGTAAATGTGCATGTTATGGTAAGTTGCAGTTCGTACAACCGCTCTAATAGCAGCATTCATGCCAGGCGCATCTCCACCTGAAGTGAAAACCGCAATCCGTTTAATGGTATTCGTCATTTGAGAAGTATATTTAGTTTTTTTGTTTTGTTATATTACGGGATTCAGATGATAAGCCACCAAATTGTCTATTGGTTTTTTGATAACTATCCCTAATTTCATCCCTTTTCCTTCTAATGCTGATGCTAAAATATCTTTAAAATAGTAAGCAATAGAACCTACAAAGTGGGCTTTTAGTTTTTCATGGTTCTCATATTTTTGTAAATGTCGTTTTATAAATATATCAAAAACACCTTTCACTAAATTACGAATATACATATGGTCGCCGTTTTCTGAACAAAAATGTGAAAAAGAAGCTAGATATACATTCGGATGATCGACCTTATATAGTGTATCTATTAGCGTTTTTGCATCATTGATCTCGTATTTTTTTTCAAACTTGGTGACTAATTCCTCGGGCATTTCCCGATAGGCATAAGCTCGAATCAACGTTTTTCCAATGTACGAACCACTACCTTCATCACCAATTAAAAATCCTAAATTAGGTACGGCATCAATAATATCTTCACCATCATACAAACAAGAATTTGAACCCGTCCCAATAATTCCAGCCATGCCTGGGTTTCTCCCGCAAGTGGCACGAGCAGCAGCCAATAAATCGTGATGTACAAAGACTTTTTGTGTTGAAAAAACGCGAATTAAAGCTGTTTTTATTGTATTCCTACGTTCTTCATCTGAACATCCAGATCCATAAAATACAACTTTATCAATCTTTTTATTTTCTAAAATACTGGTGAATACTAATTTTAATTCTTGGTAAATGACTTCGGAAGTGTAGAAAAAAGGATTGTAACCTTTCGTACTTATTTGCTCTTCTTTTCCTGCTTTATCTATTAATTTCCAGTCACATTTCGTTGACCCGCTATCCGCAATTATTAACATTGATGATGGTTTTTAAGATTGAAACAATAACCATTTTTTAAACTAGGTGTGAAAATAACACTAAGATGAGAGATATTTAAACTTTTGATTAAAAACGTATTAAAATTCACACTCTATTTACAAAGAAACACATACAAATTACTATTTACGGATAAATAAGATATAGTTTCCTTTTCTTTTTAAATGCTGTAAGATCATCTTTCCAAGTGGCACGAATCTCACTTTCTGTCCAACCCGATTTAATTTGTTGACGCAACTGATCGGTACCAGCTAGTTTTTCAAAGAAATTGTTATCAATAAAAAATTGTTCTTTATTAGGAAATTCTTGATACGCATTAAGAATATAATTCAAATCAATTTGTTCCTTCTGTTGTAACAAGTCAATATCCAAATGGGTTAAATCCCAACCATAACACACTTGATTTTTGTGTTTAGGATATTTAGCTCCCAATTTTGAAATAGGTGTAAAACTAAAACTTTTTTCTGTAAAATCTGGATGACCAATGACTTGAAATTGTTGTTCCGTACCTCGACCAACACTGCAATTTGTACCTTCAAAAAAACATAGACTTGGATACAAGTAAATCGAACGCATATTTGGTAAATTCGGAGAAGGTTTTATGGGTAAACTATATCGCCGTTGATGATCGTAGTGTTGACACGGAATTACTTCAAGCGACACCTGTATATCATTTCTAAGCCAATTTTCGCCATTGACCATTTTAGCATATTCGCCAACCGTCATGCCATGAACAACTGGAATAGGGTGTAAACCGACAAATGAGGAAAATTCAGTTTGCAAGATCGGTCCATCGACATAATGACCATTAGGATTTGGGCGATCCAACACTAAAAATGGAATTTGTTCTTCCGCACAAGCTTCCATCACATACGTCATGGTAGATATATACGTATAAAAACGGGCACCTACGTCCTGAATATCGAACACGATAATATCAATATTTTGTAAATGATCTTTGGTCGGTTTTTTATGTTTACCGTGTAAGGAAAAAATTGGAGTATTCGTCTGTTTGTCCCGTCCATTTGCAACAGATTCTCCTGCATCGGCTGTACCTCGGAATCCGTGTTCAGGAGCAAAAATCGTTTCAATGTTGACCCCTTTTTTTATCAATACATCTACCAAATGACCTTCCGAAGTCATTGACGTATTATTGACAACTAATCCTACTTTTTTACCCAATAATTTATGTAAATACAGATCAAATTGATCTGCTCCAATGACAATGGGCGACACAACTTTTTTATTTGAAATAGGTTGTTTTATTACGGTTTCTGTGGTAGTGATGGTTTTGGTTTGACAACTAATCATCCAACTAAATATACTGATAAACAGAAGCATTTTTATTTTTATAAACATAGTTGTATTTTTGTATATCGTTTTCAGGATAATCTTCTGGAAAAACAGCACGATACAAGGATTAATAGAATGGCGAATATACTTTTTTTTCGCCATTCTATAATCTTTCAATATAGTACATGAAGAAGAAATTATACGCCATTATTGACATTGAAACGACTGGTGGAAAAGCACGTCAAAACCGAATTACCGAAATCGGAATTGCTTTACACGACGGAGAAAAAGTCGTTGATACCTACGAAACTTTAATCAATCCAGAAATTCCAATTCCTTTTTATATTACTCGTTTAACGGGTATTACTAACGATATGGTTGCTAATGCGCCAAAGTTTTTTGAAGTAGCTAAGAAAATTGTTGAAATGACCGAAGGCGCCATTTTTGTAGCGCACAATGTTCGTTTTGATTATACCTTTATTAAGGCTGAATTTGCTCGTTTAGGCTATGCATTTACCAAAAAACAGTTGTGTACGGTTCGTTTGGCTCGATCTGCTTTTCCTGGTTTACGATCTTACAGTCTTGGAAAACTAATTAAACACTTTAATATAAAAGTAAAAGACCGTCACCGTGCTATGGCGGATGTGATGGCTACCGTCGAACTTTTTGAAAAAATAATGGCGAAAGAGGAAAACGAATCGACGCTCAATCACATGGTCAATTTAGGTGTCAAAGAATCGTTGCTTCCAAAAAATATTACGTTAGATCGCTTACATCAGTTGCCAGAAACAGACGGTGTTTATTATTTCCATGATCGTGAAGGTACAGTTATTTATGTTGGAAAGAGTATCAATATAAAAAAACGGGTTATGGAACACTTCTCAAAAGTGACCGAAAAAGCTAGTGCTTTACAAAAGCAGGTGGATGATATTTCCTTCGAAGAAACGGGTAGTGAGTTGATTGCGTTGTTATATGAATCTCATTTAATCAAAGAACTCAAACCGTCGATTAATCGAGCGCAACGGGCAAAACATTTTCCTTATATGGTGCATTCATACATCAATGAAGATGGTTATCGTTGTTTTGATATTTGTAAAAATAAAGTAGCTACTCGAAAACGACATCATCTGGTTTCTGAATACCCAACGGCTTCAAAAGCAAAGGGAGCGATTAAACGAGTGATGGCAATGTTTGAATTGTGTCCATTGTACTGTAATATTGAATCGCAAAGTAAACCTTGTTTTAATTATCATATTCAAATGTGTCTGGGAGCGTGTATAGAAAAAGAATCTGTAGAAGAATACAATGAACGAGCAGATCAGGCGATGGAAGTTCTAAATACTGTGTTTGAAAAAGATTTCTTTGCGCTGGTCGATGGAAAAACACAAACCGAAAAGGGAGTGATTCTAGTGGAGAATGGTGAGTATAAAGGATTTGGTTATGTGGATACAGAAGACTTAAATGGTAATTTAGAAGTATTACGGGATGCGATCAATTATTATCCTGCATACCCAGAAAGCACCCGTATCATTCGTCGATTTTTAAATGATAACGCTAAAACTAAAGTTATCTATTTTGAATCGAGTGAAACGATTTTTTAAATCAAAATCTGCTGTAAATTCATTGTTTCGATTATCTTTGCGCCTATGAATGAGAAAATACTAATACTGGATTTTGGGTCGCAATACACCCAATTAATTGCACGTCGCGTTAGGGAATTGAATATTTATAGTGAGATCGTTCCTTACAATAAAATTCCGACATTTGATGATTCCATTAAAGCGATTATTTTATCTGGAAGTCCTTTTTCTGTCAAAGAAGAAAATGCGCTTCATGTCGATTTAGATCAAATTATAGGAAAAAAACCAGTTTTAGGTATTTGCTACGGTGCTCAATATATTGCTAATTATTATGGTGGTACGGTCATGCGTTCATCTAAACGGGAATATGGTAAAGCAGCTTTAAGTCGAAGATACAATGATGATCCTTTCTTGAATGAAGTAGAAGTAAATTCTCAAATATGGATGTCGCATGGTGACACCATTAAGCAAATTCCAGATGGGTTTGAATTGTTAGCAGGAACGGAAAGTATTGATGTAGCTGCATTCAAAGCAGAAGATGGGAAATTTGATGCACCAGTTTACGGTATTCAGTTTCATCCAGAAGTCACCCATAGTTTAGATGGTAAAGATATTCTTAGAAATTTTTTAGTTAATATTGCTGGATGTGTAGGAGAGTGGACACCTGCTTCTTTTATTGAGGATACAGTTCAACGATTGAGAGAAAAAATCGGTGATGAAAAAGTACTAATGGGACTTTCGGGTGGTGTCGATTCAACTGTTGGTGCGACTTTACTGCACCGTGCAATTGGAGATAACTTACATTGCTTTTTTATTGATAATGGTTTACTCCGTAAAAATGAATTTGAAGAAGTACTGGACTCTTACAAAGGATTAGGTTTGAACATTACAGGTGTTGATTCCAAACAACGTTTTTGGGATGAATTAAAAGGTGAATCCGACCCAGAGGGAAAACGAAAAATCATCGGGCGTGTTTTTATAGAAGTTTTTGAAGAAGAAGCGAGTAAATTAGAAGGAATTGAATGGTTGGGGCAAGGAACAATTTACCCTGATGTGATAGAATCTGTTTCGGTTCATGGCCCATCCGTCACCATTAAATCTCATCATAATGTAGGTGGGTTGCCTGATAAATTAAAGCTAAAAATTATAGAACCACTTCGTATGTTATTTAAAGATGAGGTACGAAAAGTAGGTTTAGAATTGGGTTTACCCAAAACACTTATTGGACGACATCCTTTTCCTGGTCCGGGACTGGGTATCCGTATTTTGGGGGACATTACTCCCGAAAAAGTATCCATGTTACAAGAAGCAGATGCTATTTATATCAATAATTTACGTAAATTCGGCTTGTACGATCAAGTTTGGCAGGCTGGAACAATTTTACTACCCGTTCAATCCGTTGGTGTGATGGGAGATGAACGCACCTACGAAAAAACAGTTGCGCTTCGAGCGGTCAACTCAATGGATGGAATGACTGCTGAATGGAGTCGTCTACCTCACGATTTTTTGGCGACCGTTTCAAGTGAAATTATAAATAATGTTAAAGGTGTCAATCGAGTAGTATACGACATCAGTACTAAACCTCCAGCAACCATTGAGTGGGAATAGAAAACAAGAATAATGTTTTCCTAGATTTGGACAACTCTAATAAGAAAATTAAATGAAAAAATACGGTTTTTTATATTTCTTGGCTTTTTGCTGTGTTCTTGCTTTCTCATCTTGTGATAGTTTTAAAAAGGCACAAGGTGATAATGGCAAAAACCAATCTGGTATTGACCCTATTACGGGAAAAAAGAAAGATCGTAACAATAAACCAATTTCATCGGGTTCTCCAGAAATAGTAGATATTTCTATTGATACCATTCAATGGACGGACGATGTTTCTGTCCCTCCGATTACATCAAGCGGTATTGATTATCAATCAAATACAAATACTACCACCGATACAAACGACAATACAAGTTCCAATTCTTCAACGATTGATGGTACTTTATTAAAGACCTATAATGTAGCTGTAATGTTACCCTTTTTTACAGATCGTTTTAATACGAATGGTGGCAAAATGTATGAGCGTTCAGAATTAGCCGTAAACTTTTATGGCGGAGTGAAACTGGCTTTTCAAGACTTAGAATCAGAAGGTGTACAACTGAATGTTTCTGTCTTGGATACGAAAGGAAGCGCTTCGGAAATCAATCGTTTGTTATATCAATCTGAAGTTACCAATGCTCATTTGATTGTAGGTCCTGTACAAAACGATGGTTTGAAATTGGTAGCAGAATTTGCTCAAACCAATCAAGTCCCATTGGTTTCTCCTATCAGTCCTTCAACAATTGTTAATACAGAAAATCCATATTACGTTCAGGTTAGCCCTGGTTTAGAAACCCACTGCAAAGCTATAACCAATCATATTCGACAACAATATGAAGCCGATCAAGTCGTATTGATTTGTAGAAATAAACCCGCTGAAATTAGAAGATTAGCGTATTTTCAAGATGCGAATATAGAATTTTCAGGTGGAGCAGATACGACTCGTTTTAAAGAATACATCATTTCCGAAATCTTACCTGATTATTCTAATATTGATTTAACTCCGTTTTTAAATCCAACTAAAAAAACAATTTTTGTGATTCCTTCATGGTCAAATGAATCGTTTGTAAACACGATGCTGCGCATTATTCGAATCGCCAAATCACAAAATGAAGTAATGGTTTTTGGTATGCCCCGTTGGAAAACCTACCAAAAAATTAGCTATGATTATTATGAAGATCTAAATGTTCATATTAGTGAAGATACTTATATCAATCCTATCGCTCCAGAAGTAGAAGCGTTTCGTTTACGATACTACAACGAGTACGGAGATATTCCAACAGAGGAAGCATTTATTGGATATGATGTTACTCGCTATATGTGCAGAATGTTAAACCAACACGGAACTCAATTTCAACAAAAATTAGATCAAAATATCAGCCAGTATTTACATACTAAATTTGCTTTTGAACCTATAGCCGATCCTAATATAACAGCAGGAGAAGAAGATTTTACGCCTTTTAAATACGAAAATAAATTTATTAATATATTACAGTTCAAAGATTATTATTTTCAAAAAGTCAACTAGTATTTGTTTTAGAATATTATAGTCAGCGGTTGGACAAAATTACTTGTATAATAACGCCAACCTTCAAAAAAGTTGTAAAATACTGA
>JAHDFQ010000255.1 GCA_020628085.1 Saprospiraceae bacterium | reverse complement strand
ACTTAAAACTCTTTTTTGTTTTGACTATATAAATATTGAAAATATGCCTACTCAAACGATTTCTATTGGTTGTGATCATGCGGGTTTTGATTATAAAGATGTGATTGTTGAACTGCTAAAAGAAAAAGGAATAGCGGTCATCAATCATGGAACAAATTCAGCAGAATCGGTCGATTATCCAGATTTTGTACATCCTGTGGCTGCTGATGTGGAAGATCAAACAGCTCACTTGGGGATCATTTTATGTGGTAGTGGAAACGGTGCTGCTATGACGGCCAACAAGCACCAACAAATTCGTGCAGCCTTGTGTTGGTCAAAAGAATTGGCGGAACTAGCTCGACAGCACAATGATGCCAATATTCTATCTATTCCAGTCCGTTTTGTAAGTGAAGCCGTTGCTTTAGAAATGGTCAAAGCTTTTTTGAATACAGATTTTGAAGGTGGACGACATCAACGACGGGTGAATAAAATTGCTTGTAGTTAAACAGCTAAAAATTATTTCCAATAAAAAATGGCGATCACTCGATTATCGAATGATCGCCATTTTTTGTAAAACAGAATTTTGATATTAGTAGATCGCTAAAATATCGCCTCGATATAATAAACTCACACCATCCAAAAATTCAACCTCAATGAGGTATACATAAACACCAGTCTGAACCTGTCTGTTTCGGAAAGTCCCGTCCCAACCATCCAGTTCGCTCACAGGCATAAAATTATCTTTCTGGAAAACCAATTCACCCCAACGATCAAATACTTTCATGGATTTGACATTGGCAACGCCAGCACCAACAAAAGGCGCAAAGCCGTCGTTTACACCATCTGCATCAGGTGTAAAAGCATTTGGAATATATACATTTCGATTAGCGTCTATTTCTACAATAATTTCATCTGACGCAAAGCAACCCAATTCATCAAAAACGGTCAATGAATATTCCGTTGTTTCTATCGGTGCTACTACAGGATCAAGACACATCATTGATGAATCTTCACAAATAATATTGGGTGTCCAAACGATAGAATCTAACGCATTAGGTCCGAAGAAAAATCCATCTAGTTGTACATTATCGCCAAGTTGGATTTCAATATCTTCTCCCAAATCTACTGTTAATGGAAGTGGATTTTCAATTATAACAACTTCTTCATACGAACAACCATTTGCATCAAAAACAGATACCAAATATTCACCTGCCAGTACATCAAATGTATCAAAAATAGAAATGGGGACGCCATTATTTATTGAAAAAGTATAGGGATCGCCACTACCGCCGTTAGCCGAATCAATAAATAGAACCGTTCGATCACCAGCACAAGCAGGTGGGGCAGGTTCGGCAACAGTGGCGGTCACAGGAGTTGGTTCCGTAACGCTGTAGCTAACCTCGTCTGAACAACCTTTTTCATCAGTAATCGTCACGGTATATGTTCCAACACCTAAACCAGATGCAATAGATAGGTCAGAAACATTTGGACTCCATTCAAAAGTGGTTTGTCCACCAATATTACCGCCTGTTCTGAACACAGAAATAGTAGCGTTCATATCACCACCACAGTTAACAGTTGGTGTAGAATTTGTACTATCGACTGCTGCTACTAACGGATCAGGTTCGCCCAAAGCTAAAGAGAAATTTGATGTACAATTATTAGCATCAAGTATAGTGACACCATAAGACCCCGTAGATAGACCCGTTACCATTGGTGTAGGTGTCGCACTAACAGCCGCATCCCAATTGTAGGTATACCCTGGTGTTCCTCCAGAGGCCATAATGCTGATGGTACCGTCGCTATCACCAAAACAACTCGGATCAACCGTAACAATATCCTCAAAATTTAAGAAAATAGAATCAGGTGAACCGATGGTAATCGTATCCGTTACCGAACAATTTCCTTCACCGACAACCACTGTATATGTACCTCGACATAAACCTGTTAATGTACTACTATTAACACCTGTTTCGGAAACACCATTAGACCATATAAAATTATACGGGCCACCTTGACCTCCGACACCTTCTACCGTGACTTCACCATCACATCCACCCGTATCGTTAAAACAACTAGCATCTATAAGATTCACTTCATTCACAGCTAAAGCAGGCGGATCAACTAAAGTAACACTATCAATGACTGGGCCACAACCGTTTGCATCCGTCACAGATAAAACATAAGTTCCAATAGGAATAGCAAATAAAACAGGGTCGGTGACCGTAGAACCTTCCCATTCAAACGTATAAGGTGCTGTTCCTCCACTAATAAATGCTCGTGCTTCGCCATCGCTACCGCCAGGGCAGCCAGGATTAATACCAACAATACTATCTATGAGTAATTCGGGTGCTTGTGAAAGAGAAACACTAGATACCGCCTCACAACCTGCGTCATCGGTGACGGTCACGAATATAGTTCCGTTTACACCAACATTCGTTAATATTTGATCTGTACCGAGATCTTGTCCGTTTTGTTCCCATTGGAAATTGTAATCGGATATATCAGTAACGATTGTTCCATTGACTATAATTTCAGGTGTAACCGTTCCATCCATTCCTCCAAAACAACTGATAATCGGAGCATCTAAATTTACGCCTAGATCACCAGAAGATACAGTAAAACTATCGGTATAAGTAAAAGATGGATTATTAGAATCAACAATAGTAACACCGTAATCACCAGCACTTAAACCTGGTATTAAGGTAGATGCTCCTTCTGCATTCACTGGAATCGTATTAACAGGTTGCGTGCCGCCAGTATCTTGCCATGTTACAGTATAAGGAGCTAGACCTTCATTGATCGTTACTGTAAAGCTACCATTGCCAGCCCCACCACAATCTGGAGAGGTTTCTATATCCACAATTAAATTAGCGGATTCTATACAGATTTCACCGTTTTCAAAAATGATGAAAGTTTCGTCGAATTTGTTTCCTTCTATAGAAGTATTAGATGCTGTAGTAATCTCTATAGGACTTCCACTCGGTAAATCACCAAATACAATAGGAGAACATGTCCCTGGACTACCGATTGCCTCGAAGCATATATCATAAATAGCATCTCCCTCTGCTAACGTTAAAGGTGAAGAAGTTGTAATGTCAAAAGCTTGAATCCCAATCACATCAGTAAAAGAAGGAGGTATTACCCCTTGAATATCAAATAAGGCAGGAACATCAGGACCTGAAGACAAGCTAGTGTAGTTAACAATGGAATCATCAAAGCTAGTTCCAAATTGAAAACCTACAATATCTTCAAAACCAGATACTTGTGCACTAATACAAGCAGTTGCTCCTTCTGGTATAGAAATAGATGGAAGCGTAAATGTAAATGGTGGCTCCATAAACGTACAGATTTCTATCATAGCCGAGCAGCTTACCCCATCTTCTACTAAAACGTTGTAACAACCTGCTTGAGGAACTGAAAATACTACTTCGCTGTTATTTATGGCAGGTCCGCTAGTTACTGTACCAGTTATTGTAGGGTCGTCTACATTAGTGATTGTGACCGTATAATTAGTAGCATTATTATCAAACTCAGGCAAACCCCTTCTTACTGTAAAACTTCCCCCACCAAGTATCGCTTTTTTGTTATTAATATCAATAGCATTCAAGTAAACAACGGAGAAAGCCTGATCTATACTTACATCTACACAGCCAGGTGTACCTGCCCCATTTGTTTCAAAACCCTGTGTAGGAAAATCATGTACAGTTATCGGAGCAAACCAAAACTGTACTGGATTTTGACTCGCATAAGCTAATTGCAAAGAACCATTATTTGTAAATTTTGCATCCCCGTTCTGTTGATCTGTTGCCAACCATATACCTAAGTTTGGTTGTACAAATGTATTTCCAACTCTGATAGAATCTGTATTAGCAGATGGATCATTAATGACATCATCAATAGTTGGACCAGTTACAGAAGGAGGGGTATCGTAAAAAACGTAACCTATACCAGCATCAGTTGCTGGTTGAGGATCATCAATTAGAGAATTATTATCGTGCAATATAGTCAGACAATCGTCTGCACAAAGGTATTTGACAATACCGTCAGCATCGCTACTTTGTCCATCAAATACAAAAGAAATGGTTCCTGCATCACACATCATACTTTTTTCAAAGGAGGAGGTGGCAGTATTGGTTGATTTTTGAATGTTAATGTTTCGTGGTGTTTGTCCAAAACTATACACAGAAGTGCAAAGCAACACGACGACCATTGGGATTAAACGTTGTATCATCTTTTAATACTTATTTTTTACCAGTTATATAAGTTTCAGGTCAGAAAAATTAGTATAGTAAAACCTTCAAGTCTTTCAATAATTTCCTTCGTAACTTCCAAGTATTCAGTTTCTTAGTCAATTTTTGAAAGACGGTTTTATTATACAGGTAATTTTGTCTGACCAATTATGTGCCTTTTAACACATTTATATTTTGATGTAGCAATTGAAAATTGCTGCTAAACTATTCAATTGGATGTATGCGCCTTTTAAAACGCAATAAGTTCATAGAAAGTTAGATTAAGAACTTAAATTTGTCTTAAATATTCTCGAATGAGAT
>JAHDFQ010000254.1 GCA_020628085.1 Saprospiraceae bacterium | reverse complement strand
CAACGGTTGGGCTAAGCGTAGTGCGGTAGTAAGGAAACCTTTCGTTTCCGTCTGCGCACGAAGCTAAAGCTTATTGTTTTGATTTATTTTTTTCTATTCTAAAGCTAAATCCATAAGATTTAGCGACATTATAAATATACACAGACCTCTCATTTTGCCCTAAAGTCCGCATTACGTTTAGGTATTGTTGTGTGCAGTTTTTCTACAACCCGTTTAAACTTTTCCATGAGCCCATCGTCGTTGGATTTTCATTTTCAACTGAATAATTTCGGATTACAAAATCCAGTTGTTTTGGTGTTAATAGAACAAACATTCCATCATTTTTAGAATTTATTGGATAAAATTGCTCGTCCGAATTTTGTCTCCTTAGTTCAGCGTTTAACATTTCAATGAAATTGACATAGGCTATTCCCCAATCAAGGTCTGTAAATTGTCCGTCAAATGCTGTGTATTCAATTCCATTTAGTTCGATTGTGTGTTTCCAGGTGTTTTGGTCTTGTTCACTTTTTTCGTTAGTGAATTCTAGTTTCAGTCCAAGTTTTTCAAATGTTGGTTGAACTTGAGCCAAATATTCTGTTAGTCCTCCAATCTCAAAAAGTTCTTCACTATCCACCCAATAATAGCGATTGTCCATAAAACTCAGAGATTCCCCTCGAGTCGGTCCTTGAAAGAAATTTAAGTCAGAATATGAATTTTCAAAGTCAACTTTTACGGTATCCAAATCCGACCTCTCGGTAAGATTGAAATAGTCCAGTTTTTCTAGTTCAGCAATAATTTCGTTTCCGCTTAGTTTTTTCTGGATTTCTTTCTTTGGATTCTCATTTCTGATTTTTGAACTCGCATTATCTTTCTTGGTATTACAACCAAAAATGGAGCAAATAAATATGATTGATAAAATATATTTCATTGATTTTGTCAAATTGCACACAACGTCTCGGCTAAGCGTAGTGCGGTAGTAAGGAAACTTTTCGTTTCCGTCTGCGCACGAAGCTAAAACTTTTGGTTTTGATTTATTTTTTTCTTGTCTAAAGCTAAATCCCAAAGATTTAGCGACTTTATAAATATACACAGACCTTTCGGTTTTGCCTTAAAGACCGCATTACGTTTAGGTATTGTTGTAAGCCGTTTTTTTTCGCAACGATTTCATACCAATCCGTTCAGTTTTTTAGTTCAATTTACACAAACATTGTAAATTCCATTTGCGTTTTGCTCCGTTCTGCTTTTCAATTCCGTTTGCGCAATCTTTGTCAAATCCATCTGCTTTCTGCTCCGTTCAGTTTTTCAATTCGGTCTGCGTAATATTTGTGAATTCCGTTCTGTAATTAATATAAAAACTTGAAAAAATCAATATGTTTTTTACTCGTTGACAATTCATTTTTAACACCGTAAAATTGAATGTAAATCGATTTTTATTCTGTTTTCTTTTTATTAAATGATATTACAATAAATGCTCCTACAAAAACAATAAATAGTCCGGCAAATGTTAAGCCCATATTATTTTCTCCACTTTTGGAATTTCTTCCTAATTCTAATCCCATTATGAAAAGTCCAATTAGGCTTATAATTATTCCAATGATATTTTTCTTTTTCATATAGTGTATTTAATTCGGTTAGTTTTCTTAAATGGCTTACAACAATTGTATATGTGCACAATTACACATATTCCATCTATAAAAGTAATCTAATTCTGACCTACATAAAAAAAGACCTATCAACAGTTATTAACAGTTATATATGGTATTTAAACTAAGGAATAAGGCTTACCACCAAACCACAAAAAGCTTCTCAAATTCAGTACAACTTTTCTTCACCCAAACCATGGGAGCACTTTTATTATTTAGACGTTCTGTAATGGTTATAACAATTTCATCGTGAGAAACCCATGCGACTTCTTCAAATGGATAAAATACCCATTCACTTTTAGTAGGTATATAGAATTGAAATGAAGAAAATCTATTTTCCTTAAACTCCGCCATTCGCAACCAATAACCTACAATACAATTTGCATTAAATGGGTTTAGTTGTAAATTATCTGCTTTATATGGTTTAAAAAGTTGTGCTTTAAAACAAACCTGTTGTTTAATATTCGTAGTATCTATTTCTTTCTCTAAAAGTACAGAACGTCCAATTCCAGTATGTATTAAAGAGAATTGATTGTTTTTGATTTTCTGTAGTTTTTTATAAAATGCATCACTTCTATTTGGTCCTATTAATTGATGAATAGGCTTCTCTATGTCATTGTCAATTAAGTAAAACTTATAGGTAAGTTCTACGTGTATCAATTGCCGTGTTCCGGTTTCTTTTAGTATAAAATCTATTTCACCAATGGTTTGTTTACCATCTCGTATGGGTAAATTATGAATCAGTACATCATACGCATCACTTTGGTCTAGAAACTGCTTACACACATATTCCATCTGATGCCCCAACCGTAAATTCTCTGGAATGGGACTGGGTACAAAACCGTCTATTACCACCTCCGGAAACTTAAACTGAGGAACACCAAACTGCACACCTTCCCATAATGGCGGAGTGCTTAAAAAACCTTTTAATTGTTGAAGTGTAATTGGTTTTTTGTTGATAGTGTATTTTTTTAGTTGTTGGTGTTTTGTTTTTCGCTATTCGCTATTCGCTATTCGCTATTCGCTAATCGCTAATCGTTAATAGTGTTTGTTGAAATATCAATAATGGATACTGAATCTGCATTTTGAATCTGAATACTGAATACTGAAAACTGATACTGCCTACTGATACTGCCTACTGATTATTGCTAATTTTTTATTGTTATTTGTTTCCCGTAGCCGAAGTTACTTTTTAAAACGCTATGCGCAAAACGCCGCGCGCCTTTCGCTTACATGCGTTGCAATCTGTAGCTTAGGTACACGAAACAAACAGATTGCTTCGTCGCTAAAAAGCTCCTCGCAAAGACGAATTCTTTTGCGCCAAGCGAAAAGCGCACAGTGTACAGCGATCAGCGAACAGCGTCCAACTCAACACGAACAACGAAGAACCATCAACCAACAACGAACAACCATCAACGGTTAACAAACTACCAACATTAAACAACAACGTTAACATTTCCCAAAAGGCGAGGGCATCCAACCTAAAAGTGTTAATTTTATAGTATGGCTATGAATATAAGAAAGGGGTTCCGCTTTGAAACTTATGAAGCACCCGAACAATCAGTTTTTGATAGGCTGTTCGATATTTTCCAAGAGCTTATTACACACACTTCTGGAGATTTTGACGAAGCTATTGATTGGTTACGAGAATTGGACAAGGAGTATGAACTTACTACTGAAGACTATACCATTGAAGACTTTATTGAGGATTTAAAGGCTAAGGGATACATACGCGAAGAGTTTAAAGATGGCGGTGGCGACGCACAAGACGGCAAAGAAGGTTCCGGTGGCGGAGATATCTCCATTACCGCAAAGATGGAACGTATAATTCGTCAACGTGCATTAGACCAAATTTTTGGTAAACTTAAAAGAAGTGGTGCAGGTAATCATAAAACAGGTAAATCTGGACAAGGAGATGAGCATACGGGCGACTTAAGAGAATACCGTTATGGCGATGGTCTAGAAAACATATCTATGACAGAGAGTATTAAAAATGCTCAGATTAATCATGGTATGGGTAGTTTTCAATTGAGTGAAGATGACCTTGTTGTTGAAGATACGCAGCATAAAGCACAGATGAGTACGATACTTATGATCGATATTAGCCATAGTATGATTTTATATGGTGAGGATCGTATTACTCCTGCTAAAAAAGTAGCTATGGCATTGGCGGAACTAATTACTACTAGATATCCTAAAGATACTTTAGATATTTTAGTATTTGGTAATGATGCCTGGCCCATACCCATAAAAGATTTACCGTATTTAAAAGTTGGTCCGTATCATACCAATACAGTGGCTGGTCTACAATTGGCGATGGATATGCTTCGTAGAAAACGTAATACCAACAAACAAATATTTATGATCACCGATGGTAAGCCCAGTTGCCTACGCATGCCAGATGGCACATATTATAAGAACAGTGTTGGTTTGGATGATTTTATTGTGGAGAAATGCTATAATATGGCGAGACAGGCTCGTAAACTTCATATACCGATAACAACATTTATGATCGCTCAAGATCCTTACTTAATGCAATTTATTCGTCATTTTACCGAGGCTAATAAAGGCAAGGCATTCTTTACCGGATTAAAAGGTTTAGGAGAAATGATTTTTGAAGATTACGAAGCAAATAGAAAAAAAAGATTGAAATAAGACTAAGAAAATTTTATGAAATTAGATTATAAAAAAATACACACACTAGGGGAGTTAAAAGCTGCCGGATACGAAACTAAAAGTGTAAAAGATGAGTTGCGAGACAATCTTGTAGAAAAAATTAAGAAAGGAGAAGATGCTTTTCCTGGGGTTTGGGGTTATGAAGATACTGTAATTCCGGAATTGGAGCGTGCAATTCTATCTCGTCATAATATTAATTTATTGGGACTTCGTGGTCAGGCAAAAACACGTTTGGCGCATTTAATGG
>JAHDFQ010000028.1:33178-36744 GCA_020628085.1 Saprospiraceae bacterium | reverse complement strand
TTTTATCATTAGTTTCTACAGAGGATCAGTTATTTAAACTGATAGTAATATAGATAAATTCATACTTCTAAAATTTACAATGATATAAAGCCAGACTAGATAAGAATATGCTTGGAATAAAAAATAGAGAAGGTCGTTTCGTACCTTAATCTATAATTCGAGGACAAGCTGAAGCCAATTACCTATATTATGCACCGAAAAATCTATCAACTCAAAGCAGGCAGCCTTGCCAATATGAAACTCCTCACCGTTGATCTTACCAATCCAGCAAGCAATGAAGTTCAAATAGAAGTCAAAGCTATTGGATTAAATTTTGCGGATGTGTTTGCGATTTGGGGTTTGTATAGTGCGACGCCCAAAGGAGAATTTATTCCAGGTTTGGAGTATGCAGGCGTAGTTTCAAAAGTCGGATCATCGGTAACGCATTTAAAAGTGGGCGATCGAGTGATGGGCGTCACTCGTTTTGGGGCATATGCTACACATTTAAATATTGATGCTCGATATGCGATTTCCATGCCAACGGATTGGAGTTTTGAAGAAGGATCAGCCTATTTAGTACAAGTATTAACGGCGTATTATGGCTTGATTTATCTAGGAAATATCCAACCAAAAGATACGGTTTTAATTCACTCTGCCGCAGGTGGAGTAGGTATCTGGGCAAATCGAATTGCCAAACAGTACGATGCTTTTACCATTGGTAGTATTGGTTCGGATCGAAAAATAGACTTTCTGAAACAGGAAGGGTACAATCAAATCATTGTTCGAGATAACAATTTTAAAACAAAATTAGAAACTGCTCTTGGTGATCGAGAACTCAACATCATCATGGAATGTATCGGTGGTGAAATTTTCAATATCAGTTATAATGCCCTCGCTCCACAAGGACGTATGATTATCTACGGATCAGCTCGCTATGCCTCTCCAAATGATCGACCAAACTACCTCAAGCTTTTTTGGCAATTTTTTAGAAGACCCAAAATAGATCCAACTGAACTCGTTCAGAACAACCGTGCATTAATGGGATTTAACCTGATTTGGTTATATGAAAAAGCAGATTTATTGCATCAATTACTAGGCGAACTCAGTCAAATGAATTTAGGAAAACCGCATGTCGGACATACCTTTGATTTTGAAAATTTACCAGATGCGATTCGGGAATTTCAGACAGGTGGGACGATAGGGAAGTTGGTAGTGACGGTAAACTAAGATGTGAGATCGCTGTGCTTTGAGAGCGTTCCTTTGGAACTTTGAGATATGAGACTCCAAGGATGACTTACTTTGAGCGTAGCTCTTGGAGTCTCATATCTCAAAATGCAGCGAAGCGCAATGCTCTCACATCTCAAAGCACATCTACCTCAACAACGTTACATCCCCCGAATACAATAATGTTACCCCGTCAATAAATCGGACATTAGCAACATAGGCAAACACCGCAGGATCCATGGGTTTATCTCTAAAAGTACCATCCCAACCTTCATTGGGGTTATTGATTTCGATATTTGTACCTCGGTAAACGAGATTTCCCCAACGATCATAAATTTCTAATTCTTCAAGAATATCCGCCGCAGGAGCAGAGAATACATTGAAAAAATCATTCACGCCATCAAAATTCGGCGTAAAAACATTAGGAATATAAATAGGACGATTTTCGGTGACGACAACCATGACAGAATCTGAATCCATACATCCGGCTTCGTTTTCAACCATCAATGTATAAGTAGTTGTGCCTAGGGGAAGCACTGTCGGATCAAGACAGTTATCGCAGGTTAATGTAGTGTCTGGCGTCCAAATGATAGTATCTCCAAGGTTAGAAGGATTATAAAAACCATTCAAATCAGCCGTTTCTCCAAGATTGACCGTAATATCTTCACCTGCATTGACAATAATCGGCGGTGGTTGATTGATCGGCACTTCAATAAATTCTTCACAACCCAAACGATCAACGACTAATAAATCATACAGTCCCGCTGGCAATCCTACAAAAGAAGAGGCGCCTTGATACGTTGCCCCACCATCATCGCTGTATAAATAATACGGACTGTCGTCTTCATTAAATGGATTCCCTTCAATACCTTCAATGGTAATAACTCCAGTAGAATCTCCATTACAAACAGGGTCTATGGCATTGACTAAACCCGCATCCAGATCGTCTAGTTCAGGTAAACAACATTCTTCCACAAAGAAAGGTAAAACTTCTGTTACAATACAGCCTTCATCCGACTCAACCGTTAATGTAACAAACCGTTCTCCAAACGAATTATAAATAACCGTATGTGGTTGGTCACCAGTAGCGGTTTGCGGAATGGCATCTACTCCAAAATTCCAAGTCCAATTGACAATATCACCGTTTGCAAAAGTAGAAGCATCTGTAAAAACAACTTCTTCTAAACATGGAATAGAAGGAGGGTCAGCGGTAAATTTAGGCTTGGGCCCAAGGAATGTTCCCGTTCCTCCAAATTCTATAGAAAAGCCATCCGTTCCTGGACCAAAATTATTGACACCCAGTGCATAACTGCGTCCAGCTACCATATCGACAGCCGCCAAAAAATTATCTTGTCCTTGTTGACAACCTGCATTTTCATTAACATCATCAGCTTCAAAACTCAAACCTGTTGGCCCTTGACAAGGCGTAGGAAAAGTATTAATATTTGGATTAGAACCGGCAGCTTCACAACGAATAATTTCTTTATTCGCACAATCATTAATACCACCAGGTAACTCAAATAATATAAAATCTAAATCCGCTTCTAATCGAGTAGGAGTCAGTACAAATGTCAACGAACCGGGTTCATCACACGTCCATTTAAACCAAACAGAGTTAAATTCATTATTCAAATTTGGACCACCATTATCAAAACAAGGCGCATTATCAAATTCTGAGGGATCATTTCCTGCACCAATCAATTGATCTACTGTAAAACTAGATTTATCACATAAAATAGCCGCATCAGGACAGTCAGAACTAGGGTCAACAGGTGGATTAAAATTGCGAACACACAATTCAAATGTTCCTGTAAAATCACCCAAACCTTCTACACGCACCAACATATTTGACCCAATAACAACTCCACTTTGAGCAATTTCAATAAAATCGACTGCATTGTCAGCACCACACTCTAATTCGTTAATCGTTCCGCCACAAATTCCAGAATACAACGTTACTTCTGGACCAATCAATGTTCCACCAGGTTGTACACCGGATGCACCATTAATAGTAATCACAACATCTGTCGCTACTGCCGTAAATTCAAACCAAACATCGTTAGATACATTCGTAAAACAAGAGGAAATACCATACGTGGAAGGCGTTGCCCCAACATTTGTAAAGGCCTCATCACCAGAGCAGTAATTGGTTGGATCTTCTATCTGAATAGGGGTATCACATTCGTCATTAATAGGTGCTTGTGCAAACACATTGATACTTAAAAACGAGAGCCATATACAAAATAAATATTGATACTTTTTCATTATATCCGTTTTATAATAATGAAAGCGTGCTGTTCGAAATTACGCTTTACGGGAACATCCGATTCAAAGATAATTGAAATATTATACGAAAATGAATA
>JAHDFQ010000028.1:17342-33078 GCA_020628085.1 Saprospiraceae bacterium | reverse complement strand
GCTTTACGGGAACATCCGATTCAAAGATAATTGAAATATTATACGAAAATGAATATTTCAAGTCGGTATTAGAACTGTTTAACGAACCCATTATTATATAGAGTGAATAAAATACGCTTTTGTTGTCCTGAAAAGACATAAAAACCCTAATTTTAGCAAAACGCTATATTTTTATCTTAGTTTATGAATTGAGTATGAAAAAACACATTCCAAATATCATCACCTTAATCAACCTACTCTTTGGCTGTTTTGCCTTGGTGTGTATTTTTTATGGACGATATAACTGGGTATTCATTTGGTTACTATTAGCTGGATTGGCCGATTTTGCTGATGGTTTGGTTGCTCGCATATTGAATGTTCATTCGCCTTTAGGCAAAGAATTAGATTCATTGGCAGACATGGTTTCTTTTGGTGTGGTGCCTGGAGCAATGTATTTTGCTATTTTGGGTGGAACCAATCTGGAAGGTGATTTAACACAAAATTGGATTCCATTTATGGGGTTTGTTGTAACATTATTATCTTGTTATAGATTGGCGAAGTTCAATTTAGATACACGACAAACAGAAGATTTTATCGGTTTGGCCACGCCATCATCCACTGTTTTTGCAACGGGGCTATATTTGATGTACTATTATAATTCGTTTGGTTGGCAAAATATTATTTCAAATCCGTTGTTTTTAATTCCAGTGATTTTAATCATGAGTTACTTATTGATTTCAGAGTTTAGAATGTTTAGTTTTAAATTCAAATCGTTTCAATGGAAAGGAAATGAGTTTAAATTTGGACTTATCGTTGTAGCTGTTTTACAAATGATTTTTCTAAGAGAAGCGGCTTTTTCATTTACTGTACTAACGTATATTATCTTTGCATTTTTTGATAACTTACGTAAAAAACGTGCTTGATGCTTTATATTGTTCCTACTCCAATTGGTAACTTGGAAGACATGACACTTCGCGCTATTCGAGTATTGAAAGAAGTAGATTTAATTTTGGCAGAGGATACCCGTACCTCTAAACGATTGATGCAACATTACGAAATTGAAACACCATTGCGTTCACATCATGCACATAATGAACATGGTACAACACCAAATTTAGTCGATCAACTCGGCAATGGTGCAACAATGGCACTGATTACCGATGCTGGTACACCAGGTATTTCTGACCCTGGGTTTTATTTGGTTCGAGCTTGCCAACAAGCGAATATCAATGTCACATGTCTGCCTGGTGCAACCGCATTTGTTCCAGCATTAGTAGCGTCAGGATTGTCTAGTGACAAGTTCTTTTTTGAAGGATTCTTACCACATAAAAAAGGGCGTCAAACTCGGCTGATTTATCTTTCAGAACTGCCGCATTCCTTTATTTTATATGAATCGCCACATCGTTTAGTTAAATGTTTGAAACAATTGGCTGAGTTTTGCGGAGCAGATCGAATGGCATGTGTTTGTAGAGAATTAAGCAAAGTTCATGAAGAAATTGAAACCCAAACATTAGAAGAACTGATCACCTTTCATTCTGAGAAACCAAAAATCAAGGGTGAAATAGTCATTGTTGTAGAAGGAAAAGGTAAAAAGTAGACTTTTTGAGAACGAAACTTCAAAGAAACCTATTTATTTCCCTATTTTTGTTAGACTTTCCAAAAAAAGAAAGTTTCCTATCCCAAAAACACCACTTAATATTTCTTTAATTTAAAACAAAATCAATGAACAGAACTTCATTATCCTTTTGTCTAATCTTATGTTTGGGCAGCTTATTCGCTCAAGCTCAATTTGTTCCTTGTGGTCATCATTTGGCTATAGAAAGTATGGAAGAAAAATATCCAGGTTATAAGGCTGCGGTACAACAAACGTTTGAAGAAGCAAAACGAGTTGGTAAAGAAAGCCGTCTTTATCGCTCTGCTGATACTTATACCGTTCCTGTGGTGGTACACGTAGTTTGGAACGAAGAAGAAGAAAACATTCCAGATAGTTTGATTACTTCTCAAATTGAAGTACTCAATGAAGATTACCGCCGATTAAATGCAGATGCTATAAATATTCGACCTGATTTTGAAGACGTAGTGGGGGATCCGATGATTGAATTTGATTTGGTTGCTATTGAGCGAGTATCTACAACAGAATTATTTGAAGTAGATTTAACAGGTACTTTGCCTGATAACGTAAAAGTGACCACCCAAGGAGGTAGCGATGCCTATGATACGGAAACACATTTGAATATTTGGGTTTGTAAAATCCAACCCATTAATATTGGAGGGTTTGAACTAGGGCAAGTGCTTGGTTTTGCTTATCCACCAGCAGGTT
Organism: Saprospiraceae bacterium; assembly: GCA_020628085.1. GTDB lineage: Bacteria > Bacteroidota > Bacteroidia > Chitinophagales > Saprospiraceae > JAHDES01. The sequence goes on along the minus strand of JAHDFQ010000028.1, from coordinate 30,779 downwards.
TGAGCAACTGGCCAGAAGGCGTAGAAGCACCTAGTACAGAGTTAGAAGGGGTCGTTATTGATTATCGAGTGATGGGTCGCAACAATGATTTTGAAGTAGATTTGGGCTTGGGCAGTCCACTGGTAACCAAAGGGCGAACAGCGACACATGAGGTTGGACATTATTTGGGGTTACGCCATGTTTGGGGTGATGGCGGTGGAATTTTTGGAGGTGATAGTTGTGGCGAAGACGATGGAGTAGAAGATACACCTAATACAGGTGGACAAGCCAATTTTGATTGTGATGATACTAGAAACACATGTATGGATGCCATAGATGATCGACCTGATATGATTGAAAATTTTATGGATTATGCTTCCGAAGATTGTATGAACAGCTTTACACAAGGTCAAATCGACTTAATGCGTGGTGTACTGGAAACGAGCCGTTGTGCCTTAGTTGGGGCTTGTGAAGATACCGCTACTAAAAATATTGATCTATCTGCACAGTTTAAAATTGCTCCAAATCCTAGTTCTGGACGACTATCTTTTGAAACAAGTGTGTACAACATTCAAGATTTTGATGTACGAATGATAAATCTAGCGGGTCAAGATGTTCCATTTACCATCAATTTCAATAGCCAAGAAGTACAAATCAATCATGCAGAAAATGGTTTGTATATTTTGAAATTGCAAAGAGAAAATGTTCAAATTATTAAGAAAATTTCAATTGTAAAGTAATTGATTATCAAACGTTTTCCAGAGAAGGAATATCGCTAATAGTCGGTATTCCTTTTTTTATTTTAAATGAACATGATTCATTCTTATTGGTATTATATTAATACTTTTGTGCATCATTTATAAAAACATAACGCATTTTTCATGAAATTTACTAGCCTAAGCCAACAGCCAAAACAAGTAGATATACTAATAATACCAGTTTTACGTGATGATAATATTAAAGAAAATATATCAAAAATTGCTTCGGTATTTGGTTTAGATACAGATATAATACAACAAGATATTCATGGAAATAATGGTGAGGTTGTCAAATTATATCCTAATAAAATAGCGAAGCGTGTTTATATACTTGGTTGTGGAGATCGAATTGGTTTTAAAAATGTGAAGCAAGCATTCAAGGCATTATCATTTAAAGAACAAAAAAACTGGACAAGAGATATTTGCCTAGATTGCACCTATTTAGATGCAACACCACTTTTGATAGAAGCTGCTATCAATGCTCTGATGTTAGGAACATATCAAGTTGGATTGTATAAAACAGATGATTCTGAAACAACAAGTTCGTTACTCCACGCTGATTTTAAAGTTGTGTCTAAATTATCGGATGCAGCCGTCTTGAAAGCAGCCGAAAAAGCTAAAGCAACCGCTAAAACCCAGCTTCAAATTATGGATTTGGTCAATGCACCAGGTAACAAAGCAACTCCTCAGGCATTGGCAGCATGGGCTGTTCAATCAGGAAAAATCTACAACTATAAAGTTAAAGTTTTACACAAAAAAGAGATCGAAGAAACAGGTTTAAATACTGTTTTAGCGGTTAACCGAGGAAGTGAATATCCGCCCGAGTTTATCATTATGGAGTACAAACCTGAAACCGATAAAAAACTTAAAAAAGTCGGTCTGGTTGGTAAAGGAGTCACGTTTGATACAGGAGGGTTATCCATCAAAGGTTCTAATAATATGCACTACATGAAAAGCGATATGGGTGGTGCAGCGGCTGTCATGGGAACGATAGAACTTGCTGCCAAATTGAAGCTCAATGTGCATTTAATTGGTATCGTACCAGCAACGGACAATTGTGTGGATGCAACTGCCGTTAAACCTGGTGATGTCATTCATTCTTACTCGGGAAAAACTATAGAAATCATTGATACAGACGCTGAAGGACGCTTGATCTTAGCCGATGGAATTGCCTATATGAATAAGCATTATAGTCCAGATGTGTTGATTGATATTGCGACTTTAACGGGTAGTGCCGTTCGTGCGCTGGGTTATCAAGCAGGAGCATTATTTAGTAAAAATGATGATCTAATTAACAAATTAGAAGCAGCGGGACATCGTATAGGAGAACGCCTTTGGTCACTTCCGATTTGGGACGAATATTTCGACGGCATGCGCTCTGATGTTGCAGATATTAAAAATTTCAGTAGTCGTCCGATAGCTGGTGCTATTGAAGCAGCAAAGTTTTTAGAGTTTTTTACGAATAATCACCCCCAATGGGCGCATTTAGACATTGCAGGAGTTGCCTTTGGAAATTCAGGTTTAGCCAAACAAAAAAGTTCTACTGCTTATGGTATTAATTTGATGATTGATTATTTGATGGGGTTCTAGGGTTAGAATGGAGTTACTAGGCACTATTTTTATTTTAAACAATTTTCTAGTAATTCAGATTCTTTCATGTTCCCAAGGAATCTGAATTGATCTTCTACTTTTTTGAAAGAAAATTGCTTCTCCCATGTACCAAACCACGTTATTGTAGGATATTTGATAGACTTTCCTATTTCGACTTCAATATTAAAGTACTTGGTAGAATCCGTTGTTTCCTGTTCTTTTATCACACCTTTTGGAAAAACCTTCATCATTGTTTTATAATCTAACCCAATATAGCAATAAAGATGTCTTTTGAATTCTTTGTAATTTCCTTCTCTGCACATTTTTATTTTCGAAACGCTACCAAATTTTTCTTCTGCTAATTTATCCCAGTTGGAACCGTCAGTGGCAATTTCATCCCCTCTAGTTACCAGAGCTAAGGTTTCGTAATTTAGTTCAAATTTAGAATCGAAGTGCGCTTTACATTCTGGACATTTATAAGATTCTAATTTGGAATAGTCAACTTTGGTATTACAAGACAAAAAGCTTAAACAATAAACTAGTATAAGCAAAAAGGTACATGAGTCTAAATATTTAGGTATTGGCATATTATATCCTTATTGGCGTTGTCTAAAATCTACAAACGCTTACTTCACCAATTGATAATTACCCACCAAAACTGAAGCAGAAATGTGTAGCTTTTGTTCCAAAGCACGAATCATATCTACTCTTAGACGCTTTCTTCGATTTAATATTTCAGAAACCCTACTTTTCCCACCAATAATTCCTACTAAATCCTTTTGGCGGATATTGAGTTCCTCCATTCTGATTCTAATCGCTTCTATAGGGTCAGGTGCTTCAATAGGATAAAATTCATTCTCGTAATGTTCAATTAATAAAGATAAAATTTCAGCTTCGTCACCAGCTTTTGTATTAATAGGAGCATCGAAAATCAAGTCTAGCCGTTTGAGCGCATTTTGATAATCTTGTTCTGTTCTAATAGGTTTTAATTTCATAAGTTGTATTATAAATATACAATAACTTTATCATAAAAATTATTGACGTATAAATATATATTCAATATTAGGAGCATTTTAAGTTTAGTTTGTATCTTGTTCAATATATCTACATTCTAACTAAAATATATAATCCATGTTCCAATATCGCCAATTTTCATTTATATTATTACTAGCTTTTTCAAGTATCCTGTTTTTTACAGATTGTAAAACGGATGCTAAAACAGATACTACTTCAAGTACTACACCAATCAACAATACTGTTACAGTTGGTTTGAAGACAGAACCCGATGCTATTCATCCAATTTTAGCTCGACAAAATAGTAGCCGAACAATTTATCGACATATTTTTAACTCTTTAATGGAATATAGCCCAGTTAGTGGTGAATTAGAACCTTTCTTAGCAACTGCACCGCCTACCAAAACACCTATTACCGAAGGAAAATACAAGGGAGGAATTAGTTATACCTTTGAAATTCGTCCTGAAGCAAAATGGGACAACGGACAGCCTATCTTAGCTTCTGATTTTGAATTTACCTTAAAAGCTATACTCAATCCACAAGTAAAAACAGCATGGAAAGGCGCAATTAGTCCAATAGCTGCGCTTGAATTGGATGAAACTAATCCTAGAAAATTGACGGTTTTTTCCGCTGCCTGTAAAATTCAAGAAGATGAAACCATAGCAACAATACAGATTTATCCAGCTTATGCTTACGACCCAGCAGGTTTGATGGAGGATATTGCATTAGCAGATTTGATTGATGCTAAAAAAGCAGAATCACTTAAAACAAATGAAAATGTTATAGCTTTCGCCAAACAATTTAGTGCCCCTGAATACAGTCGTGAACCATCAAAGGTTTCTGGTTCTGGAGCCTATCAATTGGACACTTTAAAGACAAAAGAGGTGGTTATTTTGAAGCGTAAAAAAGACTGGTGGGCAGATGGGCTCGCTGAAAAGGAGTCTATTTTTACAGCAAATCCTACAGAATTAATTTATAAAATTATACCTGATCCAACGACAGGAATTAGTATGTTAAAAGACGGAGAGTTGGATTTGTTGGGTGAAATTCCAGCAGAGGCATTTCACGATTTGGAGCAAAGCGAGATCGGACAAAAAAATCTAAATTTCAAAACACCAAATGTACCGTCGTTATATTATATGCCGATGAATGCTAAACGTCCAGCTTTATCTGATAAACGAGTTCGACAAGCAGTCTCGCACTTGATTGATATGCAGCAATATATCGAAGACAATACATACGGATATGCAACTCAAACGGCAAACCCTTTTCCTACCTATCGGCCATATCACAATACGGATATTCCACTACCTAATTTAGATTTAGAAAAAGCAAAAGACTTATTAGATGCTGCGGGATGGAAAGATAGCGATGGAGATGGTATTCGTGATAAAATAGTCAATGGTAAAAAAACAGATTTATCCATAGATATTAAAAATAGTCCTAAAAGTACACATGGCCCTAAAATTGCACAGATTTTAAAAGCGAATGGTCAAAAAATTGGTTTTCAAATTAATGTCGTTGCTAGAGATTTCCGAACGATTATGGGACAAGATGTTCCAAAAGGCGATTATGATATGATTGGTGCAGGAGTGCGGTTTGGTGAACCTAAATACGATAATCCATATTTATATTATCACACCGACAACTTTGCCTCTAAAGGAAAAGGTGGACGAAATTATGGACACTTTGGAAATGCCAAATCAGATGCCTTAATCGAATCTATTGTCAATAACTGTGATGATGATACCGCACGAGATCGAGATTTCAAAGAGTTACAAGAAATGATTCATGAGGAACGTCCACTATTTTATTTGTTCTTTTCAAAAGAACAAATTGCTGTCAATAAGCGATTTGATAATGTGGTGACCAGTCATTTTAGACCAGGCTTTTTTGAAAATTATTTTGTGGCGAAGAAGTAGGAATTAGTCTAATTTGCAGCGCAAATTATGGTTAATTGGTGATTGGTCGATTCTGTGCTTTATCATGAACACGACATACTTATCACCAATTAACTAATCACTAAATCTTACTTATAAGCCGCCAAGATTTCAAATGATTGTGATAAATAATTTTTAGGTACTCGACCGATTTCTGTAGAGTTACTTGGCCCCGTAGGATCACAGATATAATACTTTTTGCCATTGTAGCGGATTGGATTACCGATAGGCTGGGAGAGGGCAACACCAATAGTCAAATGATCTGGGTAAGCAACCATAATCATGGGCAGATCTAGCAATTCCTTCACCAAATTATAAAAAAGTGCGGAACGATCCTCACAATCTGAATAAGGATAGTGAAATACTTCATCAGCAATCATCGGTTTACTTTTACCAAAATAGTCGTGATCTTCTTTGTATTGAAAAGCAGATCGAGTAAAAGCTACTAATATTTCAAGTGCTTCTTTATGGCTGCGATCTTCAATAATCGTTTGTAGCTGTGGCATAATAGACTGCCCTAAAGATCGTGAAAGTGGAATTTCCAAATACTGCGCTTCATCAATGATCGGATAATTTTTCATTAGTTCAATGATCGTCAAATCCACATGTGCATCCACTCGATATTGATGGTCTTTCCATTTAAAACGGAAAACTTTTTCTCTTAAATTAGACGATAATTTCGGTAAACTCGGCATGTAAAAAGAAAATGGACGTCCATTTTTATTTGCTAAAAAATCCAACATAAATACTTCTGAAGCATAATGGCGTTCAGCCTTTTTAAAAGCGGATAAGTTGGTATAAAATCGTCCCCACTCTTCAATCATCGGCACTTCAAATAAATTATCAACCGTATGAACATAAACAAATGCTTCTTCTTGTAAATAGGTCAATCGAGTATCGTAACCCGATTTGGATAGCAAAAACCAAGTAGTCAACGTTTGTTGAAGTGATGATTGTTGGTCGAGCACTCGATCCAATACCTTGTTCATTAGTTCGTAATATAGCCAATCGTTTAGTTGTAATTCCGTTTTATATTGGTTTAGACCCTTTAACAAAACCTGATATTGCGTCGTTTCCAGATTTTTATAAAAATCAGTAATACTTTTCTCATTGCATCGAACGGGTTGATCCGATACAATAGACAGGTCATACTCTATGGAAATATGTTCAGAATAAAATTCAATAGAAGTACTCGCTGCGTGTATAGAAGAATACGAAAAAACGAGAAATATATATATTGTAATAGAGGTACAAAAATGTTGCATAAAACGTCTGTGGTCGATAATGTATGTATTGATGCTATAAACTCAAGTTTTTAAACGAAAATATGGGGCGTATTTATTTTCTTAAAGGTACAAATATATTTTTGAATCTATACTGGCGTACGCAGAACAAATTATCATACAACAAAGAATGGCTTTTAGATGCTCTTTATTTTAGTGCCTCCGTATCTATCAAAATTATAAATAAAAATATTTCCGCACTTAAAACAAAACAGGCTATCCGAATTCGAATAGCCTGTTTTTTTAGTCTTATTATAAAGTTAGTTTTTTATAAAATCAACATCGCATCACCATAACTGAAGAAACGGTATTTTTCTTTAATCGCTTGTTCATAAGCCTCCAAAATCAATTCATGACCACCAAAAGCACAAACCATAATGACTAAGCTAGATTTCGGTAGATGGAAATTCGTAATCATGCTATCTGCAATATTAAAATCAAAAGGCGGATAGATAAATTTATTTGTCCAACCTTCTGCTGGCTTCAATAAGCCTTCTGCCGAGACTGCCGATTCGATAGACCGCATCGAAGTTGTCCCAATCGCACACAAGCGGTTTTTAGCAAGCTTTGTTTTGTTAACAATATCTACTGCTTCTTGCGATATTTTGAAATATTCTGCATCCATTTTGTGTTTCGACAAATCTTCTACATCAATACTTCTAAAAGTTCCTAAACCAACATGTAGCGTCAATTCAGCAAAATTGATTCCTTTGAGTTCCAAACGCTTTAACAGTTCACGACTAAAATGCAAACCAGCCGTTGGCGCAGCTACTGCACCGACTTCTTTCGCATACAAAGTTTGATAACGTTCTCGATCAATTGGTTCAGCCGTTCTTTCGATATATTTAGGTAGAGGTGTATTTCCAAGTAAATTCAATTCACCCATAAACTCCTCGTCTGTTCCTTCATATAAAAAGCGAATCGTACGACCTCTTGAAGTGGTATTATCCACTACTTCTGCCACCAAAATATCATTGTCTTCTTCATCGCTGAAATAGAGTTTGTTGCCCACTCTAATTTTACGAGCAGGATCAACCAATACATCCCAAAGGCGCATTTCATTATTGAGTTCTCTCAATAAAAAGACTTCAATATTAGCACCCGTTTTTTCTTTCCGTCCATACAAACGAGCAGGAAATACTTTGGTGTTATTAAAGATAAAAGAATCATCTTCTTTGAAATAGTCGAGTACATCTTTAAATGCACGATGCTCAATTTTACCCGTATCTCGGTGAACAACCATCAAGCGAGAATCATCTCTGTTTTCTGTTGGATATTTTGCAACTAATTCGGCGGGTAAATCAAAATTAAATTGAGATAATTTGCTTCTCATGTATTATTTACTGTTTTGTTTGAAGTAAGTAAAGGAGTATTAATTTTTAGAACAGAGAAATTTAAAATCAAAAAGAAATTTTTCCGTTCCACTTAACATCTTTGAGCTATTGTCGAAAGAGCGCAAAGATAATAATTTATAGACAAAGAAGTGCCTACAAAGCACTTACTTTGTATAAAGATCAACCACTATCAACCTAAAATTGTTCCAAAGCAGCACATATCTCTAAAAAGATGTGTTTTATCGAATATTTATCCACATAAAGAAGGAAGAATACTATTTTTGAGTATTCATCAAAATTTGAACTAAAACCTGTGATTACCTTAATAAAAGTTATCGTAGAAAGTGTGCGACAAGCGTTGCAAGAGTTATTTGGAAACAAATTGCGGACTTTCCTATCTTTATTAGGCATCACAATCGGTATTTTTTGCATTATTGGTGTCCAAGCCGCAGTAGATTCATTGGAAGATAATGTTCGAGGTAGTTTCGAAAAACTAGGTAGTGATATCGTTTATGTCAATCGCTATTCTTGGATGTCAGATCCTTCAAATTGGTGGAAATATCGAAAAAGACCTGCACCTACCTTCGGAGACTATGAAGTTGTCAAAACTAAAATAAAAAACGCCGATTTAGTTGCTTTTCATGTTGATTTGGGGGATCGAACCGTAAAATATAAGTCAAATAGTATTGAGCGGGCAGAATTGACAGGCGTTTCTTATGAATATTCTGAAATGTTTAATCTGCCGTTTGAAAAAGGTCGATATTTCTCCTCTTCCGAGTATTTTTACGGGGCTAATAAAATTATAATAGGATATCAAGTCGCCGAGGAATTATTTGGAACGATAGAACCAATTGGTAAAAAAATTAAAATTAGAGGAAAATCCTATGACGTAATCGGTGTGATTGAAAAAGCGGGGGATGATCTTATCAATATAAAAGATTACGATGATGCCCTTTTTGTTCCCTACGAACATGCCAAGACACTTGCTAATCTAAAGGCTAAAAATTTTTGGGGTTCGACAGTGAGTATTAAAGCTGCGGAAGGGATTGATATCGAAGACCTTAAAGACGAAGCTACTGGTATTTTAAGAGCATATCGGAAACTCAAACCCAAAGAAGAAACTAACTTTTCGCTCAATGAGTTGACGATGCTCTCGTCTGTTTTAGATAGCTTTTTTGGTGTACTTAATATGGCAGGACTTTTTATAGGTATTTTTGCCATCATTGTAGGCATGTTTAGTGTTGCTAATATTATGTTTGTATCCGTTAAAGAGCGTACAAATATTATTGGAATAAAAAAGGCACTAGGAGCTAAACGTTACATTATTCTGCTCGAATTTTTAATAGAATCTATCATTCTTTGTATTCTTGGAGGTATAATGGGGCTGATTTTAGTGTATGGTATTATCAATATCTTATCTGCTGCAATCGGTTTTGAAATGGTACTTTCCAACAATAATATTTTTCTAGGTGTTATTATCTCTGTTGTTGTGGGTATAATTTCTGGAGTAATTCCTGCTTGGCAAGCTGCTCGCATGGATCCTGTGGTAGCTATTCGTAAATAGGTCACAAGAATTCTACTTTTCTTATAAAACTTCTTTTTAGAGTATTTTGAATATCAGTATGCTGTGACAATGTTAATCGCTCTATGCTGAAAAAATACAATTTGACCAACCCACTTGGTATCGAAACCATTTTCTCTTCTTTTCTAATTTATGTTATTGTATTCGGCTAAATGAAAATTAGCTTTACCTTTTTATACTACTATTTTATAAATAGAGAATTATATATTGCGATTATCTGTAATGTGACGATTCTAGTTTTTATGCTCTATGCCGATCAATTTTTTCTTTAAAACCATATTAAAACTATAAAATTTTATAAAAAATGGACTTTCAGCCATGAAAGTATATTGTTTTGTGAAATATGGTATAGTTTTTTATATGTAAATAATTATCAAAACAGAATGATTGATTCACCTTTAAATCAATCGGACATTTTATGTCCAGAAAAACAATCTACACACCTTTAAAAGAGGAATGGTCATATTCCATTTCCTCATCATTAAGAACATACAGAATACGGGAGAGGCTATTTCAATATGATTTTTGTACTTGTATTTTGGTGCAAAATCAGACAGATTTAACAAATAAGATTCATAGTAGAAACAAATTAATAATTTTTTATATGTAATAATTTTGTTATGCCTTTTTGGCATCTTTTTTATGTCACATATAAGAATGGTTATACTTGACCACCAATTTGGTGAAATGGATGTACTGTTGGAACTGGAAATATTGATTGCATTGTAGCATATTTCGCTCCACCCATCTGACATTATAAGACAACTAAGCCATATTTTTTATGGATAAAAATTTACATAAACATCACAAGATGAATATTATTACAAAAGGTTTGATCAAACTTTTCTTGGTGCTACTCATCGCCCAAGCCGTATTTCCAACCTTGGTATCTGCTGAGGGGTCTGTGGACTTTGTCGATTATCCAGGTTATCGACTTATGTTTTTTGCCGAACGCCAACAGCAAACCAAAGTTTTTGCCAATGAAGGCGAATTTATCAATTTTGGAGCCAGTCATGTAGGTATTACAGGTGGTTTTATTCGGGTTTTCCGACCAGATGGAACCTTGCATTCTACTTATAATAATACTGGAATCTCGCAAGGCCTTGCTATCATCAACAATGATGTGGAAGAATTGAACGGTCCAACAGGTGGAGGAACGACGCTTGGAAACGGTTATGTACCAGGCGTAGTTGAAGTAGGAGCTGGTGAAACAGGTGCTTGGACAGTCACTTTTGAGTTCCCAATTTATACTAATGGGGTTTTTGATAACTTGATGAACGACGAACCCTGGGATAGAAACCAAGACCAACCACTCAACCAGCGTTGTGTGCTATCTTGGGACGTTACTATCTCGCAAGGTGGAGCTGGAAATAACAACGGAACACTGATTGATGGTCGGGTATATACCAACGAATATCAATCTATTGTTAGTTTGAATGGAAACGTAACGTCTCCATCTTTTTATGTTTTAACACCTGATGGATTTCAATATAAAGTAGATTATCATGATGTTGATCCATGGGGCTTCCCTATTTTCTCTAATAACTGGGGAATCGTAAATGGAAACGTTCAACCAACCTATTCTTCATGGGAAGATGCAGACATTACTCGTTCTGCTGATATTGCTTCTTGGGTAGCTGGCAACACTTATATTTATGAACCTCAAGCAGAGGATACAGAAGATATTATTAATAATAAAATTTTCTTTAATATGCCAAATAGTGATCTTCCTGCGACCACTATAACCACTGATATTTATAGAAATAATACGCATACTACTTGGTTGTTTTCAGAACCACCAATGGTAGATGTAGAAATTCAAGAAGTACAGTTCTACGCTAATGATGTCAACAATACAGGCGATCCTATATTCAATGCTTTTGATCCAATTTTAGGCGCATTCTTATCTTTTACAAGTACATTAAACGGTACGACACGATTAGATTTAGACTTGAATTTTGATGGTGATTTTGATGATGTAGAAGATGTCGCTTTGTTTAAAAGAGTAGAAGGTGGTGTGTTGGACTCCGTATATTGGGATGGCTTGAACGGGTTAGGTGAACAAACCTTTGCTCCTGCTCAAGATATTCAATTATTATATCAAGTAAGTTTCTATGGTGGAGAAATGCACGTGATGATGGGTGATATTGAAAACGATTTAGGTGGAGTAACCTTCACAAGAGTCAATGGAAATGGCGCACCAGTAGACACATTTTACTACGATCACCGAATGATTGGCGGAACAGCTAGTGGTGGAGTCACAACAGGCGCACCTCAACCAACAACAACTCCTTTTACTTACAGTAATAACTTTGGAAACAGAAAGACACTTGATTATTGGACTTATATTGGTTTAACAACCGAACAAGATATTTTCATTATTGACGTAGTAGATGATTTGAATGATCTCGTTGTGGATTCAGATGGTGATTCCATTCGAGATAATGATGATATAGATGATGATAATGATGGTATTCCTGATGCTCTTGAATATTGTACTGGGGCAGCAGCCTTCAGTTGTCTACCAAATGGAGCAGATCCAAGCGGTGACTTCGATGAAGACGGTGTACTAAACTTCATGGATGCCAATGATCCAGATTATACTAATCCTTGTCTTGATACAGATAATGATGGTCTTTGTGATAATCTACCAACTGCTTTCGATTTTGATGGCGATGGTGTTCCCAATCATTTGGATTTAGATTCTGATAACGATGGAATTACAGATTTAGAAGAGGCCGATCACGGTCAAATAGATGCAAATGGCGATGGTGTAATTGACGGTGAAAACGCAGCGTTTGGATTAAATGGTTTATACAATCCACTCGCAACAAACGCAGATAGTTTTGATGCAACAGCAAACTATACACCTTCAGAAGTCGATCAAGATGGTTTCCCTGACTTTTTAGATTTAGATGCCGATAATGACGGTATCTTTGACATCAAAGAATCAGGTCATAATCTATTAACAGATTCTGATAATAATGGAATGGGAGACGGTGTTTTTCCTTTATCATTAGATACACACGGAATATTGTCAGATATCAATCCTGATATTACGGGTAATCCAATTCCACAACCTTTAAATAGTGATAACGATTCAGTAGAAGACTACCGAGATCGAGACTCCGATAACGATGGTATCACGGACGTTTTAGAAGGTGGAAACTTAGACTCCGATAATGATGGTGTGGTTGGTACAGGAATGGCAACTGTCGATGATTTCGGGGTAGTAGTAATAGATGGTACAAATACACCAGTTATTTATGCAACAAGCAATGTTCCTGACACTGATAATGACGGCATTGAAGATTATTTAGATTTAGATTCTGATAATGACGGTATTAACGATGTGGTCGAAGGTGGAAATCTAGATGCAGATAATGACGGAATTATTGGTACAGGTACTCCAACCGTTGATGATTTTGGAATGGCTGCTAACATAGGTGTAACTTCCAACCCACCAGATTCCGATGATGATGGTATTTATAATTTCCTAGATTTAGATTCTGATAATGACGGTATCAATGATGTGGTTGAAGGTGGAAATTTAGATGCAGATAATGATGGAATTGTCGGTACAGGCTCACCAACGGTCAATGAAAATGGACAACCTTTAGGCGGTAATGGAATGATTGCTTCCACCTCCAATCCACTAGATAGCGATGATGATGGTGTTCAGGACTATTTAGACCTAGATTCTGATAACGATGGTATCAATGATGTTGTAGAAGGTGGTAACTTAGACGCAGATAATGATGGAATTGTCGGTACAGGCTCACCAACGGTCAATGAAAATGGACAACCTTTAGGCGGTAATGGAATGATTGCTTCCACCTCCAATCCACTAGATAGCGATGATGATGGTGTTCAGGACTATTTAGACCTAGATTCTGATAATGATGGCATCAATGATGTTGTAGAAGGTGGAAATTTAGACGAAGACAATGATGGCA
>JAHDFQ010000028.1:0-17242 GCA_020628085.1 Saprospiraceae bacterium | reverse complement strand
ATCCACTAGATAGCGATGATGATGGTGTTCAGGACTATTTAGACCTAGATTCTGATAATGATGGTATCAATGATGTTGTTGAAGGTGGCAACTTAGACGCAGATAATGATGGCATTGTCGGTATAGGCATACCAACGGTCAATGAAAATGGACAACCCTTAGGTGGTAATGGAATGATTGCGTCCACTTCCAACCCACTAGATAGCGACGGTGATAATGTTCCAGATTATTTAGACTTAGATTCTGATAACGATGGTATTAATGATGTCATAGAAGGTGGTGCAGACGATCCAGATAACGATGGTATAGTCGGCACAGGCGATCCAGAAGTCAATGATGACGGGCAGCCAACTATAAACGGAGATATAATTTCAACTTCCAATCCACTAGATAGCGATGATGACGGCGTTCAAGATTATTTAGATTTAGATTCTGATAATGACGGTATTAACGATGTGGTCGAAGGTGGAAATCTAGATGCAGATAATGACGGAATTGTTGGTACAGGTACACCAACGGTCAACGAAGATGGACAACCAATTGGTGATGACGGATTAACCGCTTCTACTTCTGATCCACTAGATACAGATGGTGATGGTGTAGAAGATTATTTAGACCTAGATTCTGATAACGACGGCATTAACGATGTCATAGAAGGTGGTGCTGACGATCCAGATAACGATGGTATCGTAGGAACAGGTGATCCTGTTGTAAACGATGACGGACAACCAACCATCAATGGAGACGTGATTTCCACTTCTAATCCAACGGATACAGACGGAAATGGCGATCCAGATTATATAGACTTGGACTCAGATGATGATGGTATTAACGATGTCATAGAAGGTGGTGCTGACGATCCAGATAATGATGGAATTGTTGGAACAGGTGATCCTGTTGTAAACGATGACGGACAACCAACCATCAATGGAGATGTGGTTTCCACTTCAAATCCAACGGATACAGACGGAAATGGCGATCCAGATTTCCAAGACTTAGATTCAGACGATGATGGATTGATGGACACAGACGAATGTAACGGCGGTAGCCCTTGTCTCGATTTTGATGGTGACGGCACTCCAGACTTCCAAGATATAGATTCCGATGATGATGGTATCAATGATGATTATGAATGTCCGAATGGTGTACCATGTCCTGATTCTGATGGCGATGGAAACACCGATCACCATGATTTAGACTCAGATGATGATGGTATTCAAGATGAAGATGAGTGTCCAAACGGTGCTCCATGCCCTGATACGGATAACGATGGTGACGATGATTATGTCGATGTCGATTCTGATGATGACGGCGCACTAGACGAAGACGAGTGTCCAAACGGCGCACCTTGCCCTGACTTTGATGGTGATGGTGATCCAGATCAGTTAGACCCAGATTGTACAATTTTGGTAGATGATGCTTTAATTGCTGGAACAAATTCTGTTTGTGAAGGAACGGATATTGAATTGACCGTTACCAACAGTAATGCGTACTTCGATGCTTATCCTAATAGTGATATTCAGTTTATTTGGTCAGATAATGATATTGAATATAACACTGGAACGGATCCAGTTTTATCTATACCTACGAATGAACAATCAACAGATCAATCTTTCACAGTAAGTGTATTAATTGATGGTTGTATTTCCAATCCATCACCTGCCTTGTTGGTGGATGTAGTTTCAATTCCACAAGCAGAGATTACACCCAACGCAACAAGTGTTTGTCAAGGCGAAGAAATCACACTGAGTGGCAACACAGGAACAGGACTTAATTATGAATGGTATTTAATTAGTACAGATGGAAATATATTAGTAGGTAGCGAACAAGAATTATTGATTTCAAATGTAGCCAGTTCTGGTACTTATGAATTACAAATTAGTTCAGACGATTGTACAGAAGTTTCAGCAGCTTTGGTGGCAGTAGAAGTAAATCCTACACCAATGATTGAGTTGACCTCATCTACACAATCATTCTGTTCCAATGAAGATATAGTCGTAACGGCTTCCGCAAGCAATATAACAGGTGATGTGACGTATACATGGACTGGCCCTAATGGAACATTCACGGAGACAGTAGATGCCGCACAACCTTTTGAGTGGACAGTTGGAGCAGCTAATGGAGCTAACGCAGGAATGTATGAGTTAACACTTCAAACAGCAGAAGGCTGTATTTCTTCAACACAGGCAGTTATGGTAGAAATTGCAGACGCACTAGCTACACCAGAATTAAGTGTATCAGAAGATGCCTTGTGTGTAGGAAATGAATTAACACTTTCTATCGAAAATACGAGTTATTCTAATGTATCCTACGAATGGTTATATGAAGGAAATTCAATTGTAGTAACAAATGAACCATCGTTTACATTACCAAATGTTTCAACAGAAAATACTGGAGCATATAGTGTGGAGATTACTTCTAATAATTGTGGTAGCGTACAGTCCTTATCTGTACCAGTCGAAGTATTTGCAGCTTTGGAAATTCCAATGATTGATAATTCAACTAGTTTAAGTGCCGCTTGTGAAGGAGAAAACGTTTTATTGCAAGTAATGAACGAACAACCCGAAGCTATTTATACATGGTTTGGACCACAAGGAGAAATGCTACCAGATCAAGGAACCAATGCTACTTACACCTTAGCTAATATAAAACAAGATGATGCTGGTTTATATTTTGTAGAAATTGAAGTAGATAGTGCTAATGAAGATTGTAATACACAGACTTCTGAAACGACTATGGTCGAAGTCGCAGAACCGATTGAAACAACGGTTATTGCAGCTACCAATGATGAAGTTTGTGAAAACGAAACCATTATTTTAGAATTGATTAACAATCAAGATTTAGTATCTATGAACACCGCCAGTTTTGAATGGCACTTTATAGATAATGATGGCTCAGATACAGTTTTCGAGACCACTTCATCTCCTATTCTAACTATAGAAAATGCTACCACATCAAATAGTGGAACATACTATGTTCAGTTAACTGTAGATGGATGTTCCTCTAGTGAATTTGCTTCTTTAAATGTCTCTGTATCGGCTACTCCAGACATTACAGCAGAAGCCAATTTTGAAGAAGTTCCTTGCGACGCTAGTGCTATTGCTTTAATAGGAAATCAACCTACCGTTGGAACAGGACAATGGTTAGATATCAACGGCGAACCTGTTGGTATTGACGGTGAAATAATCGTAAATGTTAATAATTTACAGCAAGAAGATTACCAGTTTATCTGGGCATTATCAAATGGAGCTTGTGTCAATTATTCAATGGATACCATCAGTTATACGAATACAGTACCATTAGCAGCTAATGCTGGTGAAGATGTAGACCATTGTGAAGAATCATATAACTTAAATGCCGTTCCTGCAATATCAACCGTAATTAGCGAATGGGAAAGTCCACAAGATTTGGTATTTGATGATCCATTTAGTGCCAATGCACAGGTTTCCAATTTACAGCCTGGGGAAAATATAATCATATGGACATTATCAGAGCCAGACTGTCCTGACTTTTCTGTGGATACAATCATTGTCACTTACTTCCCTACAACAGATATTGCAGATGCAGGATTGGATGATAATCCTTGTTCAAGCGACGAATATCAATTGAATGCAATGATGCCAGAGTTTGGATTTGGTCAGTGGACAGTCCCAATGAACAGTAACGCAAGTATTGATAACGTCAATCAGCCAAATACAATGGTGAATGATTTGGAAGAAGGTGAAAACATATTCATCTGGCAATTATCAAATGATAATTGTGAAAATTATTCAGTGGATACTGTCATCATTTCTTATACGCCACCAGTAGATGAGGCAACCTTAGCAATGGATGCTCAAACCTATGCTTGTTTTGAAACAGCAACAGGAACACTGACATTAGAAGCTGAAACACCTCAATTAGCTACAGGTACATGGGCTCAGACTATTGGGCCTTCAACAGCAACGATCATTGATGAAAACGAATCAACAACTATTGTTGGAGATTTAGAAGAAGGTGTATATGTATTTACTTGGACATTGACACAAGGCGATTGTGGAGAACTAGGCTCAGAGGCTGTAATGATTGATATTTCAGTGATTCCAAACGATCAAGCATCGGTTGTGAATAATGATATGATCACTTGTTCTGATTCAGAAGTTATGATTGAAGCAGAACAACCTCAAACGGCTGAAGGATTCTGGATGCCTTTGACAGAAGGACTAATGGTTGCAGATGACGATAATGCCATTACTCAAGTATCTGGATTACAGCCCGGTGAAAACCAAATAGCTTGGATGTTATCTTATGATAATTGTGAAAACTATTCAACTGATGTATTGACGATTTTCTTCCAAGAAGGTGTCACTACTACGGAAGACAATTACAATGTAGTTTCAGGAACGAGTTTATCTGATGTAAATATATTAGATAATGATAGCTATAACGAAGATGGAAATTGGTCAGTCGCAGTTGTCAATACACCAGAAAATGGACAATTGAACGTCAGCGAAACAGGGACAGTTACTTACGTCGCCAATGATGGTTTTGTGGGAATAGATATATTCACTTATGAATTGTGTAACGAAGATTGTGACGATTGTCAAGAAGCGACCGTGACAATTGAGGTTATGCCAGATCCAAATGCGACTTGTTTTGTACCGAATATCATTACACCAAATGATGACGGATTCAATGATGCATTAGTGATTCCTTGTACCGATCAGTTCCCAGATAATTATATTATTATTTTCAATCGTTGGGGAGATAAAGTATATGAAAGAGAACAGTATCAGAACGATTGGCAAGGAGAATACAACGATATTATGTTACCCGCAGGAACGTATTTCTACATCTTTAAACAAGATAAAAATGCCAACGATGCCCTACAAGGTTACATCTCTATCATGCGATAAAAGTAAAATATAGAAATCTATGTTTGATTAGTGAATTATTGACCAGCTAAACCTATTTGAAGAATATAAATGGTTAACTCACTCACTTATCAATCAATAACTAATAACTCCAAGTTGCGGAGCAACATGGAATAGAAATCAAAATAATGATTCAAGATATGCGAAAATTAATAATTCTTGGTGCGTTTATAATCATAGGTTGTTCTACATTGATGGCACAGCAAGCACCGCAGTTTACCAACTTCATGTTTAATAAATTGGTATACAATCCAGCTTATGCAGGAAGCCATGAAGTACTAACCTTGAATGCAATTTATCGAAATCAGTGGTTAGGAATTGATGGTGCACCAGAAACAGCAAATTTTAATATGCACATGCCCTTTTTAAAGGATCGTTGTGGAGCAGGTTTATCCATCATTAGTGATCGAGTAGGAATGGTTAATACGACCAACATCAACCTATCCTATTCTTACCGAATGAAAGTGAGCGAACGCTCTACATTAGGTATTGGTTTGATGGGACGACTAGAACAATCTAGTATTGATTGGACAATGACCGATGAATTGCAACAAGGCGATCAAATGATCGGAACAGGACAAAGTATGGATATTCAACCCAATTTTGGAGCAGGTGTATTCTTGTCTAGTGATAAATATTATGTTGGTTTATCTGTACCACAATTATTGAAAAATAATTTATACACAGATATGAATATCGCTGAAAATGTTCAAAACTACTACCTCATGGGTGGCGTTGTTTTAGACTTGAATAAAGACGTGAAGATAAAACCAGCAGCTATGTTTACCTACAATCCTAGTGCGCCATTTGAAGCAGATTTTAATTTGAATTTTATCTTCATGGATGCTTTTTGGATCGGTGGTTCATATCGTATGGGCGACTCTTTCGACGGAATCATAGCCTACCAATTTACTAAACAATTACGTGGTGGAATGGCAGTGGATTTTACAACATCTGAATTGGCAGATTATACATCAGGAAGTTTTGAAGTAATGTTACAATACTCTTTTGTATACGAAAAGAATGGCGTAACCAACCTACGTTTCTTCTAAAACAGTACGATAGGCTTTAGCCTGTCGAATCAATACAAATACTGTTTTGAACAAAAAATTAAGGTAGTTTACCTTAAATAGTATTGGTAAATAAAATCAATAACCGACATGACAAAATCAATAACATTTATATTAATAGCAACCTTTGCTCATTCCATTGCTTTCGGACAAATCTTCGCAGACAATCGGAAAATGCCTACAATGGTATCTGATACGACTAAGAACGTCCATATTCTTTCCGAAGATTTAGATCGAACAGTCAACGAAGACGGAACGATTAAACAGCGAAAAGCAGATAAACTCTATAAACAAATGGGCTATCAAGCATCTGCTGATTTATATGAGAGAATGGTTAAGAAAGGAAATATAGACAATACGTCTATGGCTAAACTGGCTAAAAGTCATCGTTTAAATGGCGATACTGAAGGAGCTGAATATTGGTATTCTAAAATTATAAATGCCAATTCAGAACCATCAACAATGTTCTACTACGCACAAGCCTTACAGTCCAATGGAAAATGTGAAGATGCAGTTCGTTGGTACAATGCGTTCAATGCAAAAGCCAATAAAAACGATCAAGTAAATATTGATTTTATTGACGATTGTTCAGAATTGAATCAATTTGAATCTCATGAAGCCGTACTAACCAATGCTAGTTTCTTAAACTCAGAATCATTAGATTTTAGTGCAGTACCATTTAAAAAAGGAGTGGTATTTACATCAACCAGAGGACTAGGAAGTATTGCTAAAAATACAGATAATTGGACGAAAGATAATTTTTCTGACTTATTTTACGCTGAACGTAATGAAGATGGTAGTTACAGCGAGCCAGTTTCATTGGCCAATGATGTAAACGGACGGTTTCACGATGGTGCAGCCTCTTTTACAACAGCTCAAAATGTAATGTATTTTTCTCGAAATAACCGTTCTGGTAATCGTAAGAAAGGAAATATTTCTATGAAAATTTACACGGCAGAAGTGAACGATGAAGGTGTGTGGTCAGAAGGGGAGGAACTACCATTTAACAGCGATGACTTTATCACTTGCCATCCGACTTTAAATGTAGACGGTCAAAAACTATATTTTGCATCCAACCGACCAGGTGGATTCGGAGGAATGGATATTTACGTAAGTGAAAAACAAGGCAATACATGGTCTGCGCCGATGAATTTAGGTCCAGAAGTAAATACGGTTGGAAATGAAATTTTTCCAGTCATTAATCAAGAGGACATCCTGTTTTTTGCTTCAAATGGTCATCGAGGACTAGGAGGTTTGGATATATTTGCCATCAAAAAAATGGATGCTAATGACGAGCAGTCTTGGACAATTCGTAAAAATATAGGTACACCATTCAATTCTAAAAAAGATGACTTTGGTTTTGTTACTAATGCCAATACAACAGAAGGTTTCGTCACGTCTAGCCGTGATGGTGGAAAGGGTGAAGACGATATTTACGAATGGACATCTGATGAACCAATTGACTTTTTTGGTGAACCCGTTCTAAAATTAGAAGGAAAAACAGGAATGAATAAGTTGTTTGCAGTAATTGATATGAAATCAAAAGATGCGATCAATGATGCCATTGTGACTTTTGAAACAACTAATGAAGACAACGAACCTGTATTTTATACAAGTGATAATTTAGGTGAGTTAAAGCATTTGGTTCGTCCTGGAAAATCTATTAAAATTAAAGTAGAAAAAGATGGATATGAATCTTACACCGAGCATATCGAATCGTATGATTTATTGACGTATGATAAAGATCGTTACGAATTAGAGTTGGTTCGACGTGCATGTACGGAAATGAATGGCGTAATTATGAATAAAGATTGCGATAAGCCATTAGCAGATGCAACCATTCGAGTGTTTAATAAATGTACAGGCGAAGAAGAAACGTTCACAACCAATCGAAATGGAACATTTGAATCGTGCTTGAAGTGTGGTTGTGAATATGAAATTATTGGTAACAAAGATAGTTTTACCGAAGACCGAGTCGTGTTATCAACATTAGACAGCAACTGCGATGAAGCCAAAAAAATGAATGTTTTGTTGGACGTTAATTCTATATCGCCTGCAAATTTCGTTGGTATTCCTAAAGCGAATGAGCTAGCAGTTGGTAGCGTTATCACCTTAGAAAATATTTATTACGATTTTAATAAATATAAAATTCGTCCGGATGCCTCAACAGATTTAGATGATTTAGTTCGATTAATGAATGAAAATCCATCTTTAGAGATCGAATTAGGTTCACACACCGATGCACGTGGTACAGATACGTACAATCAAAAATTATCATTGAATCGAGCAAGTGCCGCAGTAACCTATTTAGTCAAAAAAGGAATTGACCCTGATCGTATTATTGCCAAGGGTTATGGCGAAAGCCAATTGACCAACGGATGTGGAAATGGCGTCAATTGTGATGAAGACGAACATCAACGCAATCGACGAACAGAAATCAAAGTCACTCGATTTGATAATCCAAATGTGAGGATTATCAATAAATAATATAGTCGAATCATATCGTCAAAATGGGTTTATCAGATCAAACTGATAAACCCATTTTTTTAATTACATACATCAATTTCTGCTGAAAACTCTGCTCCCAAGACTACTTCAAAATCATCTTGAAACTCTAAAGAATGTCCAGCTTTATAAGATACATCAGCATTCAATTGTATTAAATTGTCTGCTGTCAAGTCGTTTTGTACAGACATTTCAGCAATTTGCCCTACTGTGATAGTCCGATCTACATGAATATCAAAAGGGCAGTAGGCCTCCGAATCATATCCTAAAAAGCTTAACAATTCTGCATCACTAGCTTGACTCACCAAATCAACTCCCATCAAAGTAGTTGGAACCACCACCTCATCAAAACGTGCATAGTCAAATTGACCAATCAAATCAGGATTGAGTGGCGTTCCTGCGGTTGGGTCATTGACTGCATTAGCATTGATGACATTACTATTTTGATATAAAAAATTGTTTGGAGCATAAGTACTGATCTTTGGCCAATCAGTATAGGTAACAAAACCAACTTGTAGTTCAGTCGGAAAATCAGAACGGTCGTATCGTTGATGTACCTGCCAATTACCACCCGGGAAACGGTTGAGTACAATAATCGCATGATCTATCCTTGCTACTCGAATTTGTACATTGCTAGCAGTTGGAATTGAAGAAACTTCTAAATTAGATTGGCTAGGTGGATTAAAAGGTCGTTCTGTAGTGGTTTTGACCTCAAAATGAGGGCCAGGGCAACCAGAACAAGTTGGATGATTGTTTGCTGCAAATCCTGTTGCTAGAAAAATATAATTTTCACCACCTGCTGTCCAGCCAGCAGCACCGTTGGAGAAATTACGAGGTGTCCGCAGCATAATTCCTGCTAAAGAATAGCTCGAACTAGGTAGCCCTGTTCCCGCACGATTTGTAACTGTAACCTCAGAAGTGACGACAAAATTCTGATCTACTCTTTTGTGAATCAGCGTACCTCTAAAATCTTGATACCAACTGCTCGACCACGGCATCATGTGCAAATGCCCTGTTGTAGAATTATCCACATCATGTACTTCTAGATGTTCGGCATTCCAGCCTTCCTCATCATTAATATTAAGCCAATTGGCATGTAAGGTAGCGGCATTATCAAATTCATCATTAAGAAGTTGTATCTGAGCCATAGAACCTTTAGGAATGATAAGTAACATTCCTAATGTACAGAAAAATAGTAATAATTGTTTTATCATGATTTTTGGAATTTGGTAATTGATAGAAAAATGAATAACTCAAATTTCTAACTTTAATATTTATAAAAATAGTCATATTGTACCAATATGAGGATTATTGTAACATTTTTGAGATAAAATAACATAATCAGATAGCGTGTAACACAAAAGATTGATCGGGCGTAATTATGGATAGATATATCATTTATTGAATAATGTAATATTACATCAAGTCACAAATCAATTTATTTTGAAATGTAAACAAATCGATTTTTGTTATACATTAAACATTTAGTTCAAATATTGAAGTCCAGAATCCAGTAAATAGGCGTATGAAAAAATGGAATAGTGTATTTATATTGTTGATTTTTATGTTTTCGTGTTATAACAACAGCACGGCTCAACAAATTCCGTTGTTTACACAATATCGTCAACATGCTACTATTATCAACCCAGCCATGATAACTTCAGATTATATTATTTACGAAAATAATATTTCTGTTGGTGTTTCGCATCGTACACAGTGGCGTGCTATCGAAAATCACCCTGTCACTCAAACCCTAATTGGAGATGTTTTATTGCCATCCAAAGGAAGCGTTTCTTTAACCCTTGGTGGTTATTGTATCAATGACCAAACAGGTCCAACGGGCTTTACAGGTGCCTATGGAAAAGTAGGAGCTATTTTGAGTGATGATCCCTATTATTCAGGTTTATCTATTGGTTTAACGGCAGGTGCTGTTCAATATAGAGTTCGGTTTGAAGAGTTACGCCTCCGAGATTTTTCAGATAATGTTCCTTTATTAAACCAATCTAAAGTATTTCCAGATGTTGGATTAGGCATTTTTTATTATAACCGTTTTACCAGTGGGCAATTAGACAATACGATGCTATATGGTGGGGTTTCCATTCCTCAAGTTTTTGGAATTAATTTGGAGTACGACGATATTGTTGGTATGTCTTCCATCCGTAGGATTCAACATGTATATGGACAGGTTGGATTTTATAAATTTTTGAAAAATGAAACTTTCGTAGAAGCATCTGCGTGGGCTAAATACGCTCCCAATACACCCGTTTCTATAGATTTTAATATTCGATACCAATTATCAAGTGGATTTTGGCTCGGGACAGGTTTATCGACAGCAGGTATCAGTCATGTAGAAACAGGTTTTGTCATAGGTGAACAATTGCGTATTGGATATGGATTTGATTATGCGTTTACCACTTTCGGTGGACTCACAGGAGGCGCGCACGAACTACATGTGAACTATGCCTTTTCTATAAATTAGTGTAACACAGCCTTTAGAATATAAATTTGCTCATTATTTCTATTTACAACCTGAAGGCTATGATATTATTAAAAAACTAGTTCAAACACTCAAAAATAAAATAGCCAATAATGCTTCGAGATATATTCCGTAACCTATTTTTCCTCTTTTTCTTACTAACCATCAATTCAATTGGGTATGCACAAGTCAATGTACCCTCACCATTTCTATCTCAACAATTATATCAATCTCTTCGATTGTCGAGTACAGGCATATTTACAGAAGACGCCAAGTTATTCCCTGGCCCTATTGACTTAACCATAGGGGAACAAACGTTTCAAGAAGGAGAAGTTGCCTGTGTAGAGGTAAGTGTTGCTAATTTTAATGAAATATTAATTTTAGAATTTTCGAGTGGTTGGAATAATAATTTATTTGAATTGGTAGAAGTTTCAAACATCAATTTACCTAATTTAAGTATGGATAACTTTGTGCTTTTTCCTGGAATATTTACATTTCAATGGGAAGCACCAACCGACGAAGGCGTTTCAATGTCTGATGATACGGTCATTTTTGAACTATGTTTTAGAGCCTTAGGTCAAGCAGGAGAAGCTACCCAAGTAGCCATTAATACCATTCCTGTGAATATTTATGTAACCGATACACAATCGAATAATAGTCATGTTGGGATGAATGCCACCAATGGATTGTTAAGTATTACACAAAATATTGCTCCAATGACAATTGGGAACGAACAAATTACGACAACAGATTGCGCTAACCTTGAAGGCGGTGCAATTGATATTGAAATAGCAGGAGGTTTACCGCCTTACACATATCAATGGAGCAATAATGAATCGACGGAAGATATTTCAGGTTTAGCGGCAGGACAGTATTCCGTCACGGTGACAGATGCACAGACACCACCTTATATGACGATGATGACCTTTGAAGTAGCGGGCAATACGAATACCCCAATAGCTGATGCAGGAGAAAATCAAACGATAGATTGTATTAGTACTGAAATTATATTAGATGGAAGTAACTCTTCATCTGGCGTAGATTTTATATATGAATGGTCAACAGAAGATGGTTTGATTGACCAAGGTGCCGATACGAATACAGCACAAGTATCGACTGCTGGGACATATACACTTACTGTGACTAATACATCCAATGGTTGCAGTAGTATCTCGGATGTTATTGTACTACCCAATACAGATATTCCAACGGCAAATGCAGGAATGGATGTTGTGGTAGATTGTAATAACCAAATCGTTCAACTAGATGGATCTGAATCAAGTTTAGAACCACAGTTGATGTATGAATGGACAACAGCTAATGGAAATATTACGGATGGTGCTAATACATTAGCTCCTACGGTCAATAATATAGGCGTTTACGAACTAATGATTACAAATCCAGATAATGGATGTATAGCTGCTGCTACTGTAGAAGTATTGCTATCTGATACACCTTTACCTATGCCAATTACTGGAGAAAATTTTACGAATTGTAATGATTCGACCTTAGTTATGGCTAACAAAGCAGATGGGGTAGATGGAATTTGGTCAAGTGACTTTAATAGTGTTACCTTTGCAGATCATGAATCCAATGAGACCTTTGTGGGACATTTGATTCCTGGAGAAAACTTTTTGTACTGGACTTTTTCGACGGAAGGTTGTCCAAATTATGCAGAAGATACATTGATCGTTTTTAATGAAGTGCTTCCAAACGCAAACGATGATATTGAAATCGTGACGGTAGGGGAGCAAACACTTAATTTGAATGTTCTGCAAAATGATGAATTAGTAGGTGTCGAAGATTACACGGTTACGATACTAAACATAGAATCAGAGATTGAAGTGCTGGATTTAGGAGATGGGGAACTAGATTTTAAAATTCCTCAAAGTTATGAAGGAAGTTCAGCAGTGACGTATGAATTGTGCAACATTGCATGTATGAATCGCTGCGATACAGCTGTAGCTAGTGTGGTCATCGACCTACCTGCTGGTGAAGAACGAGAATTTGATTATCCAAATGCCATTACTCCAAATGGAGATGGTGTCAACGATACTTTTTTTATTGATGATCTGGAAGAAAACAGAGATCAATACCCAAATAGTCAATTAGTCGTATTCAATCGTTGGGGAGAAGTAATTTATGAAGCGCAACCCTACAACAACGATTGGGATGGTCGAAACCGTAAAGGACAAGACCTTCCACAAGGAACATATTATTTTGTCCTTCGACTCAATTTGGGAACAGGAAATATAATAACAGGGGACATCACAATTTTAAAATAAGTGCGCCAACAAAAGCTAGCGTATCTTAGGTGATGTCGCTGTTATTTTTTTGGTTTTCTTGTTCGGATTAATTCCCAATACCCAATGTACCATTATCCGCATCACAAGGCGGACGGACACAACTGTTATACTCATCTACATCAAAACAACCTGTATTCGTATCTGCAATCATAATAAAAACGGATTGTCCTTGTGGTAAAACACTACTTGCGGTTAAATCTGGAATAGCATCAGCACTTGTCGGCATCGCACTATGATAAGAAATAGTTGTATTAGCGATAGCATTATTGTCAACAACGGGAAGTGTATTCAAAACTACATCGGTACAAAGGGCATTATCATAGGTCGCAACCATTTCTATATCGGGTTGAACATTTATAGCTGTGAATATCGTTGGATCATTTTCTGCAACCGTAGTCGGATCATCTGTCGTTCTATCAGAGAGTTCTGTACTAGAAACTGTTCCTTGGCAAACTACATCCCCACCAGAGCAGATATTACTTAATGTAGCATTATAAGTAATTGTAACAGTAGAAGTAGGGTTAAGCGCACCAACATTAATGTCTACATTTGTATCACCTGCGGTATTTCCGCTATTTACTGTTCCTTGTGTTGTTGCTACACTACCAACGATAAACTCTGTTGATATTGGAAGCAAAGATTCATATTCAATATCTGTTAAATCTAGAGTTCCCGTGTTTTGTATTTCAATAGTATACTGAACAACATCGCCATTGGTAAATTGAGTGTCTGAATTAGCATCTGTCAATAGACTTACTGTTTTATTTGCCGTAAAATCTAACGTTCCGCCCGTCAATTGAAATAAAATACCCCTATCAGGAAAACCAACCGCCGCAATATCAGTAAAGTTATAGCTACAAGCAGCAGCGGTAATAAATGTTGATCCACTGTGACCTAGTTCGTTGTAAGCAGGTCTGAACATCGGACCAGTAACCGAAAAGTCCATATCTACATCTAGTTCAACTACCAAATCTTGCCCTTCAGGAACGATAAAATTACTAGAAGTTAAATTGAGCGTTGTAAACATACCTGAATCAGCAATCGTTAATGCAACAGGGACAGAACCTAACATGTTTAGGTTGGTAGTACTCAGTGGTAAACTCGGATCAATGGTATAAAAACGGATAAAAACCGTGATATTTCCTGTGACTGTTTCATTTCCAAAGGTGAAATCTTGTAACACAAAATCGCCATTTACACTAAAATCATCATCCAGATCATATCGTTGATAGATCATGTTTTCATTTGGACCAGTGGTCGGACCACAAATGAGCGATGTCATATTTTCAATGGTATTGGGTTGGGTGTTATGAGTAACAACTACTTGTGCATCTACATTTGAAACGGCAAATACAGAGAATAAAAGAATAAAAAATGTTAAAAATTTGGACGTTTGCATGTCATTTCTTTTTTGGTGTAAAGTAATGACGGTTTTGGGAAGAGGAGTATGTATCTTTACAACAAAGATACTACAAAATGAGGGGAAATATTATTAAAAAGTGATCCCATTTTCTAAGAATAGAAAATAGGATCACATATGTTTATGAAACAGAATTAATTGGGGTTGCAAGTTTGCATTTTGGTCTCAAATACTGCTCCTAATGGAACTTCAAAACCCGCCTCCAAACATATCGTATCTAATGCAATGAATTGAATATCATTATTGCTCGCTAATTGAGCGTCACTGATAATCGTCTTGTTAGCACTAAATAAATCCGTCACGACTGCATCAATATCTACTTGTGTTACCACCAAATGGTCGACACAATTATCACCTATTTCGTAGCAAATAATATCAGAATCTAAAACGGCATTGCTCAAACAATGTGTTAAATTTACTTCTAAACAAACATTACCTGTGTAAGAAGCATCTGTAATTACAGCTGAGATTTCTGTTCCATTAATATCAAAATCAATCGGTGCAAAATCTAGTACTAAAGGGTCTAATGCCGAACCAATGATGTCGTTGTCTTTGTAATGAATGGCATCAGGAATTGTAAATGTTCGATTATAAAAGCCACTATAAAAAACCAAATCAGCATCGTATTCTTCAAAATCTCCTCGAATATTGAGAAAGAAAATTCGTTCACCCAAAACAAAAGGGTCAACATACGGAACACTATTTTCAACAATGAAACCATCTTCGTCAAAAAACCAGATTTCATCATCAGGATGCCCTATAAAGTTTTCTAAACCAGCATAGTAGAGCTTTAAAGTAACGGTCATATTTTCTCTAAAATCTTGACTTTCACCACCAGCAAAACTTGGATATCCCGATGCACCTAAACCTGGAATTACATTATAATCAATAAAATAACAGTTATCACCTGTAATATAATCCGCTACATCTACTGTGTTGTAAGGAGTGGGATAGGTAGTGAATTGATTGGGTATATCACCCAATGTCGTTTGTGCTTGTAGTCCAATTGGTAAAACAAAAAAGAGGAAGCTATACCAAAGGATAGATATATGTTTTTTCATATCACTTTGTTTTTTTTATTTTAAAAAAGATGAGAGACTGCACTTTTACAGCCTCCCATCAACTAGCCTATTCTAATTTATCTTAATCAATTTTTTCTGTACTTGTATATCTTTACCAGAAATGGTCATGTTGTACACCCCACTTGGTAACGTTCGTGCGTTGTATTGTAAGACGTGTTGTCCGACAGGAATATCTACATCCAGTGTTTCGATTACTTGCCCTTGTACATTCAATAATTGAATGTTGACTTGCTCGCTTGTTGGAGAATTGAATTCAATATTAAACTCGTATCGACTTGGATTTGGATAAATACTGACATCCAATGCTGTATCTAATTCATCTATTGCAGTCGCTCCACCAATGTTGAAAACAAAAGGTTCGAGTGCTGTGCCAACAATTCGATCAGGTGTAAAACTGATAATCTCGTTTAAGTTGGTTAATGAACTATCTCTTTTCGAGAACAATACAAAATCTAAATCTTCGGTCACTTCATCACCATAAGCAGTAATAAACAAGAAATGTTCTTTTAACGGTTCTACATAGATGGCCTCTCCGTATCCACGCAACTCGCCATTGGCAAAAACACCAACCTGATCATGTTCTTCCAATTGATAATCTTCTGGATTAATGATTGCAGTGACGTTCATATTGTGTTGATACAAACTGCTATTGACATCCCAGTAAGGTGTCGTCGGTTCACGTTTTTCTAGCACATGCACATCTCTTGCTTGTAAAGTCGGATCATATTCAAGGGTACCAGCATTGGAGATATTTAATAAATATCCATTTGGTGCTTGCATGACGTTTAAGTTTCCAATCCATCCAAATCCACTAATGTATTGAGCAAAGGCAATCTGACTTTTGACCAAATCACCATTTAATGGCGTTAGGCTGGCGAGAGCATTATCGACGGTCATACCTTGTTGAGGTACAAACCCAATCCAGTTCCAACCTGATGTAATCGGAATAGTAGAAGTCGTTGGATCATACGGCATACCCGTCAAACAAAGTGTATCTTGCTCTGGTGTGAAATACATGTATCGTTTTTCAAAACCAATATCATTCATACTACCTACCCAAGTACCTGAAACATATTGAGCGAACGTATTATCATCTTTGATTAAGTCATTATCCTTGTTATCGAGTAAGTTCAATACATTATTAGTAGAGTTATCTGTCAAATCAAGGTTTACAGAAATCCAAGTCCAACCTTGAGCGAGTGGAATCTTACGATCCACTACATCAAGTAAATGTAGAACAGTTGGATTAGTCGGTGTGCCTTCTTGTGCAGTTGGTTCATAAGGAATTTCTTCAATAACTTGAGAATATACCACACATTCAGATCCATCAAAGAAATTAAAATCAATGATTGGATCGTCTGTTTCATCACCATAAACGGTTAGGAAAGCCATGTAAGCACCATCAATATCATTCTCGTCTGTCATTCCGTCACCGTTGTTGTCAACACCAACAAAGGCCTGAACTTTTTC
>JAHDFQ010000027.1 GCA_020628085.1 Saprospiraceae bacterium | reverse complement strand
ACTACTTATATATATATATTAGAAAAATTAATCCTACAAATTTTTGAAGGCTTACTTAATTAATCTATAGAAACCTACGAAATAAGATCAATTTTGAACCTCGTATTAAGACATAGTACATGTATCTTATCGAATTTAAGTAAATTTAGTAATTTTTTTATTACATATACATAAAATAAATTTACTTATAATTATGTTATACAGTTTATTACAAATAAATAATATTTATAATAAGTTAAAGTTTTTTTGAGTTCAAGCATCTGATTTCTAATATACATATATTGCATTCAACAATAATATTGCGACCGAATCTTACTTACCAAAACTCTTTGTGATTGCACACGTAGTTACACTTTCTATCTAAAAACACCATTCAGTAATTTTTTAATACTACAATAATTTGTAAATCCAATAGCACTATAAGTGACGTATATGGATATATATCGTCTATTAGGATATTGCAAATTTTGTATATAGCATATTTGAACATATATAATTAACAAGAGTTTTAGCAACGCCTAATTTCCGTAAATTATTAATCCATGAATCGAAAAAATATATCAGTTACTACGCTAGTAGTGGGCTTTTTATTTTTACATATCTCTTCTTCAATGGCACAAACATGTGCTATTCCCCCTGCTGCAAGCGATGTATGTATAGATGCTCCTGAATTGAGCTGTAACCTCGATGGGTATACAGGCTCAACTGCTGGTTTTACCTCAACGGCTCTACCTAGTGGATTCTGTGGAATGGTTGAAAACAACCAATTCCTTTCCTTTCGAGCAGATGAAAGTCCTGTTATTTTTAGAATTACACCAGCTAGTTGTACCAATGCTAGAGGAATACAAGCCATGATTTATGATTCTAGTAATGGGTGTAATAATCTTGTTTCTGTTTCTAATTGTGGTAGTACAGGATTTGAAAGTACCATAGAAGTTACTGCTCCTGTTGTTATCATTGGTAGAAAATATCATTTGATGATTGATGGGTTTTTGGGTGATATTTGTGATTATACGGTCGAAGTGGTTCGTGGTATTCAATCAGATGTAGAGGCACGAATAGAGGATACCAAAATGTGTGTAGGCACAACGATTAGTCTTGATGCAAGCGAAAGTTCAGTAGGCGATCATGTAGTATATACGTGGGAAACTTCAAATGGTGGAAATATTACAGATGGTCAAAACACCTTGACTCCAACGATTGATGCACTTGGTGAATATACATTAACCGTAACGGACACTATTTCTTGTTGCATTGACCAACGTATGATAACCGTATCCGAAGATACCAATTTGCCTCAAATAGCGGCGACTTCAAATGATGTTTTAAATTGTAAAAATGAGCAAGTTACCCTGACTGCTTCAAGTGAAGAATCAGGTGACTTTTCTTACCAATGGGTAGGTAATGATTCCGAATTTGAAAAGCTCGGCGAACCATATGATTTAATTGTTAACAACCAATCTACCTATAGTTTTATTGCGACAAATAACCAAACTGGTTGTACTTCTAGAGAAGACGTGCTTGTTCAGTTGGACACCGTTCGACCTCAAATTTCTTTAAGCACAGACGGTATTATTGATTGTAATAATAGAGAGGTCAATCTTGGTGTTGCTGCTAATTCAGATGATGTGACTTTCGTTTGGGATGGAGGTGATATATCAGGTTCTACGGATACTAATTTTTTAATTGAAGATGCAGGGTTGTATACAGTAACTGCAACGGCATCAAACGGTTGTACCAATTCTTTATCTAGAAATATTTCGGTGGATACCATTCAACCTTCTATTGAAATTTTAGTTTTGGATGAATTGGACTGTACTACAGAAGAAGTTAATGTGATTGGAAATGCAAACACATCAGTAGATTTCAACTGGTCAGGACCTAATGGTTTTTCTGATGATTCTTTCGACTTAACGGTTAATGAACCCGGTATTTATGAAGTTGAAATTACCGCTTCAAATGGATGTAAAAATACCAAAACTGCTGAAGTCATTCAAGACATCGAAGTTCCTAACATTGAAATTTTACCAACGGATACCTTAACTTGTACCAATTCAATTGTTTTGGTTGAAACAACTTATGAAGATAGCTCTATTTCTGATTTTAGTTGGACATTTCCAAATGGTACCAATACTAATTCTCCAAATATATTTGTAAATGAAGGAGGCAATTACGATCTAACTGTTATGGGATCAAATGGTTGTACCAATTCGGTGTTGACAACGGTTGTTCAAGATACGATTTCACCGATCAACGAACCGTCTGTTTCAGGTAAATTGACCTGTACAAACCTAGAAGTCAATTTGAATAACACCGTTTTGAACGGAAGTACTACATATACTTATCAATGGCAAGATGCTAGTAATAATATTATTGGAGCGACCAAAGAAATTACCCAAAACGAAGCAGGGACGTATAAAGTCATTACGACCAATATAGACAATGGTTGTTCTTCAACATCTTCAATCGAAGTGCAGATAGACACGATTCAACCCCTAGCGGTAGCCTCAGTTCAAGATACATTGACCTGTTCTCAATCAATGGTTACATTAGACGGATCCGAATCAAGTATTGGTTCTAATTTCTCTTATGAATGGAGAAATCAGAACAATATTATTGTAGGAAATAATGAAATAATCACAGTTGGAAGTCCAGAAACGTATGAATTATTAGTTACGAATAATGAAAATGGATGTACTTCAACAACAAACACTCAAGTTTTGGAAAATAGAGAAAATCCAATCGTCGAGATTACGGCTGATTCCATATTGACCTGCGCTGAACCAAGTTTGATATTAAAATCAACACAACAAGCAACTTCAATAAATGGAACTACGGAATTTGATTGGAAAAATACAAACGGCGATATCATCGCTTCAAATGAAACCCCAGAGATTACGGAACAAGGCGTTTATCAAATCAACGTTACAGATCGTTCTAACGGTTGTACAACTTCAAAATCTATAGAAATTGTAGAAAACAAACATGCACCTACTTTAGAACCAAACACACCTGCGACATTAACCTGTTCCAATACAACATCTGAATTAAGTTTTGATTCCGATCTTCCAAACGAATCATTATCTATTCAATGGTCAAACACAGATAATATACCCGTATCCTCGAATCAAACATTTACTACCGAAGAGTCGGGTGATTATTTTCTAGAAGTAACGAATACAGAAAATGGTTGTAGTTCCACAGAACTATATACCGTTTTACAAAACAAAATTGCACCTTATGCGGATACTACGCTACAAGCAACCTTGACTTGTATCAATCAGACGGTATCGCTTGATGTAGCAAATTCTACACAAGGAACATCTATTCTTTATCAATGGAAAGATATGGATGAAACTACTTTATCTGAAAGTGCGACTATTGAAATTGACAATAGCGGTTCATATCAATTAATTGTAACAGACGTTGAAAATGGATGTACGGATGTTGCTTTTTTCGATATTGAAGAAAACACTAATCCACCAGAATCCAAAGCTGGCGAAGACCAAATATTGACTTGTGATATCAACGAAGTGACCTTAGGTTCAACAACATTTAATGCTGTCAATATTTCACATCAATGGATTAATAATGAAGGCGAAGTAGTTGGTAATTCAGCTGCTTTATCTGTTAACGAACCTGATGTTTATCAATTAATTACGACCAATACAGACAATGGATGTACGAGTTCAGATCAAGTTACCATTACTGAAAATATAGAACAACCAGCTTTTTCTATTACACAACTGAACGAACTGAATTGTTATGAAACACCAGTTGTATTAGAAACTGTTCTTGAACAAATGGAGCAATTGTATAGCTATGAATGGACGAATACGGCAAATGAAATCATTGGGGTAACTCAAAATATTGAAGTAGAACAATCGGGAGCGTTTAGCTTAAAAGTGACTAATGAATCAAATAAATGTGTTGAAGAAAAAACGATTCAAATTGAAGAAAATAAAGAACTTCCAGAAGTTATTATTGGTTCAGCGGAGGTAATTACCTGCTCCAATCCGCAAGTTTTGGTGACAGGTTCAAGTTCTTCTACGAATAATATTGCTTTTGAATGGAAAAACGAAAATAATGAGATTCAATCCAATTCTGAGGGGTTAGAAACTTCTATTTCTGGTATTTATACATTGAATATTACCAATTTAGATAATGGTTGCAGCAATACGGATGAAATTGTTATTGAAGAAAATACTCAACAACCAACCGCTGAAATCAACGCTGAAACAAATGTTTTGACCTGTAGTCATCCTGAATTAACCTTGGTTGGAGGAACGGATAACGATACTAATAATTTTGAATGGAAAAATGAAAATGGAATCTCACTTTCTACTGAGAATAGTATTGAAATTTCAACTATTGGAACGTATGATCTGGTGGTAACGAATGTAGAAAATGGATGTACACAAACGAATTTTATCCAAATTAATGAAAATAAAACATCTCCAACTGCTACTATTTTGACCCCAAATGAAATCAACTGTATCAACGAAACGGCTTTAGTAGAAGTAGAAGGACAAGATACCTATTCGTATCGGTGGAAAAACGAAAATGGTGATGCCATAGACGCCGTAGCTGGTGCTTTTGAAACCAATGCTACTGGTATATATGAATTAGAAATCACCGATCAAGTGAATGGTTGTACCAAAATTCAAACTATACAGATAGAGGCTGACGTAGAAGCACCAACTGCGATAGCACGCGTCGATCAAGAATTAAATTGTGTGACTGAATCTGTACAAATTGATGGATTTGATTCTTCTACTGGAGATCAATTTGAATATGAATGGAATGGAAATGCTATTTTAGCAGGAGCTACTTCTTTGAATCCAGCAGTTACTGAGGCGGGTGAATACCGTTTGCAAGTGACCAATAATGAAAATGGTTGTACCTCCGAGACAAGTGTTTTGGTCATTGAAAATACGGAACGTCCAACCAGTGCAATCGCACAGATCAACGACCCAATTTGCCATGAAGACGCCAATGGAATAATTCAAATTGAAGAGGTGATAGGTGGAACAGCACCATATTTATTTAGCTTTGAGCAAACGGATTTTAATACTAATTCAAACATTAATAATCTATCAGAAGGAACTTACTCGCTAACGATTCAAGATGCCATTGGTTGTGAATGGGATACGATGTATCAATTAATTTCTCCTTCAGAAGTTTCTGTAGAACTCGGTGAAGATCAACGGATTCAATTGGGTGAAAGTATCATTTTAGAAGCACAAACGACAGGTAATATTCAACTGATTGAGTGGGAGAGTGGTGACGGACAAATTGAAATGACGACAGTTCCTGTTTTTGAAGTGACACCAACCGAAACAACAACCTAC
Source organism: Saprospiraceae bacterium (assembly GCA_020628085.1). Classification (GTDB taxonomy): domain Bacteria; phylum Bacteroidota; class Bacteroidia; order Chitinophagales; family Saprospiraceae; genus JAHDES01. Next base: position 31,454 of record JAHDFQ010000027.1, on the reverse strand, counting down.
GAAATTTATATTGAAGACGAAAATGGATGTTTAGATTCGGATTTTATAACCATTCAAGTTCAGAAAGATCGCAATGTTTATATACCAAATGCTTTTTCTCCTGATGGTGATGGTGTCAATGATTTATTTCAAATTTATGCCAATCAAGATGTTGAACAGGTGACAACATTTCAAGTTTATGATCGTTGGGGAAACCATGTGTTTGCACAAAATAATTTTTCACCAAACGATTTAAATCATGGTTGGGATGGTCATTTTAGAAACCAAAAAATGCAGCCAGGTGTATATGTGTATATGGCAGAAATTGAGTTTATTGACGGAAAAAAAGAACTGTTTAAGGGAGACGTAACGGTATTATACTAAATATCCAATTTATATCCAATTCCCTTGATGGTTCTAATAAAAGAATCACCAATTTTTTCACGTAACTTGCTCACGTGGACGTCAATTGTTCGAGTTCCTACTATTACATTGGAACCCCAAATTTTCATGTAAATTTCGTCACGTCCATACACACGACCAGGTTTGGAGGCTAGTAATTGTAGAATCTCAAATTCTTTTTTAGCCAGATTTACCAATTGATCGCCGACATGAACTTCCATGCGTTCAGGGTCAATTTTTATGTTATCTATATGAATAACTGTTGATTGTTGATGAGCAACCATAGCGTGGTGACGCTTTAAAATAGCTTGAATTCTACTCATCAGAAGACGTGGACGAATCGGTTTATGAATGTAGTCATCCGCACCAGCCTCTAAACCAGCAATTTCAGAATATTCTTCGTGCCTAGCAGTCAACATGGCTATTAGAACCTCTTTATTAACTTCTTGTTGTCGAATCTCATAACACGTTTCAATTCCATCTAAGTTGGGCATCATCACATCTAATAAAATAAGATGGGGTTCAAATGATTTATTTTTTTCAATGGCTTCTCGACCATTACTAGCCGTTTCGATACGATACCCTTCTTTTTTTAAATTGTATGTTAAAAACTCTAAAATGTCTGGCTCATCATCGACTAAGAGTATTTTTGCATTATTGATTAAATCCATGAGTTGTTGATCGTATGTTTATAAGCAATACAGAAGTTTATCGAGGGCTAATGTAGGAAACAAAAATTGTTTTATATAAGGTAGTGGTGAAAGTTAATTTTAATTTAATGATAAGTTTAAATTGAAGCATGCTTATTTAAACTCATTTAACATAGCCCATGAAATAGTTTGAAGCCAACCTCAGTCGAAATTAAATTTGAATAATGTTTGAAATGCTGGAATAGAGGTTGCTTTATTTTTTTGCTTTTTAGTTGGAACTTGAAGTTTAGGGCTGTGATAATCAAAATCAATATTATCGTATCTATAAATCGACCATTTTTTATAATTGAATTCAAGTGCGGTTAAATTTTCGACCCAATCACCAGAATTGAGATACGTAACTCCATTTTTGCTCATCACACAAGGAATATGCGTATGTCCACAAGCTACAAAATCATATTCGTTTTTAGATGCTAGTTTGGTCACTTGTTCTTCAAAAGCAGTTCTGTAATATTTTGCTTTTTGAGTATTTTTGATTTTGGACGCCAACGACATAGGAGCAAGATTTACCCATTTACGAACGGTATTGATTGACTTATTTAGTGCAATAAGTGCGTTATATCCTCTCGTCCCTAATTGGTTGAAAAAAGGAGAAATAGATAAACTGGTATCAAATACATCACCATGAAAAAACCAATATTTTTTGTGCTTATAATTAAACGATAGTTTTTTTCGCACTTTAATATTTCCATACGACTCATCAATGTAGGGTTGGAAATGTTGATCGTGATTGCCCACGATGTAGAAAACTTTGGTATCGGTTTCAGAGAGTGCTACAATGTTTTGGAAAATAGATTTATGCAAATCAGGTAGTTTCTCAAAACTCTTGAATTTTCGATCAAATACGTCACCATTTAAGATTAAAATTTCTGGTTGGATAGAAGAAATATAGTTTAAAAGTTCCTTAGCGTGGCAAGCATAAGAACCTAAGTGCAAGTCTGAAAGCACTGCAATTTCAACGGATCGTTTTAACATAAAAATGGGTTCATTTGATTGTATAAATACAACTGCAAATTGCACCTTTAAAGTAAATTTAAGGTTAAGCGATCATTATGATTAAAATAACAAAAATTCTAATGTGTTGTAAAATTGATAACTATAACTTAACCTTAGCCTCATCCCAAAGCTGATCCATTTCTGCTAAGTTCATGTCATTCAGTGGTTTCGTTGCTTTTTCTTCAATGTATTCAAAACGTTGTTTAAATTTTCGGTTGATTTTTTCAAGTGCCGTTTCAGGATCAATATTATTGAAACGAGCATAGTTAATCAAGGAAAACAATACATCACCAAATTCTTCTTCTTTGCGTTCTTGACTTTCGTTATTAGAAAGTGTTTCCTTAAATTCTGCCATTTCTTCTTCGACTTTCTCCCAAACTTGTTCCGCATTGTCCCATTCAAAACCAACTTGTGCCGTTTTATCTTGCATTCGATAGGCTTTGACCATCGCAGGAAGCGAGTTTGGCACACCAGAAAGTACCGACTTTTTGCCTTCTTTCAGCTTCAATTGCTCCCAATTTTTTTTGACTTCTTCCTCGTCTTTAACATCCAAATCACCATAAATATGTGGATGACGTTTAATGAGTTTGTCACAAACAGCATTCAAAGAATCTGCAATATCGAACGCTCCTTTTTCGTCTGCTATTTTAGCATAAAAGACCAAGTGCAGCATAATATCACCCAATTCTTCTTTGATCTCGTTCATGTCTTCATTTAAAATCGCATCCGCTAATTCGTAGGTTTCCTCAATGGTCAAATTTCGGAGCGACTGAAAGGTCTGCTTACGATCCCAAGGACATTGTTCCCGTAGTTCATCCATGATAATTAGCAGCCGTTCAAATGCTTTTAACTTTTCTTTCATGTTTAATTATTGTGGAGTAAAGAGTTGACTCGAGTCAACTCTTTACTATCAAAGAATTTCTAAAACTAAATCATTTTGTTCGACCAACGTTCGTTCTTTTAAATAAATTTTTTGAACGGTACCTTTCAAATTTGAAGTAACCGTACTTTCCATTTTCATGGCTTCGATGATAAACAAAGGTGTATTCACCTCAACCGAATCCCCTTCTTTGACTAAAATTTTAGATAAACTTCCTTGTAAAGGCGCACCAACTTCTGAATCCTTAGACACTTTGGTGTTTTCAGCAACTTCACTTAAAAAAGAACGATCTCGAACTTCAATTGCACGGGATTGACCATTTAGTTTGAAAAATGCAATGCGAAATCCTTTTTCGTTGGGTTCCGTCTTGTTGAGGTATTTGATTAAAATATTTTTCCCTTTATCCAGTTCGACAATGATTTCTTCATTGGGTTGTAAACCATAAAAGAACTGTAGAGAAGGCAGCAATTTTACAAAACCATATTTTTTAAAATGCTCAAAATAATCAGCGAAAACTTTTGGATACAATTTGTAAGAAAGGAAATCTCTGAAACTCAATCGTTCATCAAATTCTTGTTTGAACGTCTCAAATTCATTTTCAAAATCAATAGGAGCGAGGTGAGCATTTGGTCGATTGGTGTACGGTTGCTCGTCTTTTAGAACAATTTTTTGAATGTCTTTTGGAAAACCGCCATCCATCTGGCCTAAATCTCCACGCATTAAAGCTTTAACGCTATCGGGAAATGACAAGGTATGTCCTTTTTCGAGAATATCCTTTTCGGTCAAATTATTAGAGGTCATAAACATCGCCATATCACCAACTACTTTGGATGAGGGCGTTACTTTAATCAAATCACCAAACAAATTATTGGCTATTTTATAATTGGTTTTAATGGTTTCAAACTGATCTTCTAAACCTAAACCTCGTGCTTGCGGACGTAAATTAGAGTATTGCCCACCAGGAATTTCATGTAAATATACATCAGCAGAACCTGCCCTTAATTCCGTTTCAAATGGATAATAATAGGTACGGACGGTTTCCCAATAATTAGAAAATTTATTCAACGATGCTAGATCGATTTTTCGTTCTCGTTTTTGACCTTGCATTACCCCAACTAAAGAATTGAAATTCGGTTGTGCCGTCAATCCTGAAAGAGAACTAATTGCCACATCAATAATATCGACATTTGCTTCAATTGACTTGAGGTAAGTCGCTGATTGTATGGAAGATGTATCGTGTGTATGCAAGTGAATTGGAAGGTCGATTGATTTATTTAGAGCTTTTATCAATTCTTCTGCCGCATAAGGTTTCAGCAAACCCGCCATATCTTTAATCGCTAAAATATGCGCTCCTTCGTCTTCCAAACGCTTGGCTAAATCCAAATAATATTGAAGAGTATATTTGGTTTTGGATGGATCAGAAATATCGCCTGTGTAACAGATACAAGCCTCCGCAATACCATCGGTGCGTTCTCGAACCGTACGAATACTGGTTTTCATGGCTTCTACCCAATTCAGCGAATCAAATATTCTAAAAATATCAATTCCATTACCGTCATTCCATGCTTCTTCAATAAATTTCTCAATCAAATTATCGGGATAAGCGGCATAGCCAACTGCATTGGAGGCACGGAAAAGCATTTGAAATAAAATATTGGGCATTGCTTTTCGCAACTGATCGAGTCGATCCCAAGGGCATTCTTTCAAAAATCGAAGTGAAACATCAAAGGTCGCTCCGCCCCAAACTTCTAATGAAAAAACACTATCTGCATGGTTTTTAGCATAACTCTCCGCCACTTTGAGCATGTCATAACTTCGCATTCGAGTTGCTAAAAGTGATTGATGTGCATCTCTAAAAGTAGTATCGGTGTATAAAATCGGTTTTTCCTTTTTGATCCATTTTAGGAATTTATCCCGTCCCAATGAACGCAGTTTGTCTTTTGTTCCTTTTGGATAGGCATTGTTTTTATCGAAATCAGGTACAATTGCTTCTCTGAATGTTCGATTCGGATCAATAAATTTGACATCTTTATTTCCATTGATATTAACTTCTGCCAAATATTTCAACATTTTGGTACCTCGATCTTTCCAATTCGGAGGCATCAATAAATCAGCATGTTCACCAATAAAATTGACAGTTGCTGTTCCTGATTTAAAGGTTTCGTTGGTCAATACATTAAGTAGGAAGCCGATATTGGTATGCAATCCACGCACTCTAAATTCTCGTAAAGTTCGGTGCAAACGATCAGCAGTTTCGCTCATTGTTCGACCAGAAGCTGTGACTTTGACAAGCATACTATCAAAAAATGGAGAAATGACCGCACCTGCATAGGCAGAACCTGCATCCAAACGAATACCGAATCCATTGGCAGAACGATACGCAATCAGAGTTCCATAATCGGGTTTAAAATCTTCGGCAGGATTTTCGGTTGTCACTCGACATTGAATCGCAAAGCCAGAAAAAGTAATGTGTTCTTGCGCTTTGATATTTATAATAGGGTCAGATAATTGATAACCCATAGCAATCAAAATTTGAGAACGAACGATGTCGATACTGGTAATTTCCTCTGTTATCGTATGTTCAACTTGAATTCTAGGATTCACCTCAATAAAATATATATTTTCTTCGGTATCCACCAAAAATTCAACTGTTCCTGCATGGGTGTAATCAACTTCTCTAGTAATATTCAGGGCATGTTGATACAGTTGATCTTTTGTTTTTTGGCTCAAAGTTAAAGAAGGAGCGACTTCAACCACTTTTTGAAAACGTCGTTGTACGGAACAATCTCGTTCAAATAAATGGACAAGGTTTCCGTGTTTATCACCCAATATTTGGACTTCGATGTGTTTAGGGTTATCAATGAATTTTTCTAAAAAAATAGTATCGTCTCCAAATGCAGTTAATGCTTCACCCTTTGCTTCTCGATATTCTGGAATTAAATCCTCTGCTTTTCTTACCACCCGCATTCCACGTCCACCGCCACCTGCTGCTGCCTTGACCATAATTGGTAAGCCAATTCTAGCCGCTTCTTGCATCAATATTTCTTCCGTATCAATATCAACTTGGCTATCTTCTATAATCGGAACATTAATCTTTCGGGCAATTTTCTTAGCTGCAATTTTATCGCCCAATCTTTCCATCACTTCAGCAGGTGGGCCTATAAAAATGATGCCTTCTTCTCGGCAGCGACGTGCAAAATTGACGTTTTCGGACAGAAATCCATACCCTGGATGAATGGCCTCAACTTCATTTTCTTTGGCAACCCGCAAAATTTCTTCAATATCCAAATACGGTTTTAACGGATCATTATTTGCACCCACTTGGTAGGCTTCGTCGGCTTTATAACGGTGCAATGAATAGCGATCTTCAAATGTATATATAGCAACTGTTTTCAAATGCAGTTCCGAGGCAGCTCTAAACACTCGAATGGCAATTTCTCCTCGGTTGGCGACCATGATTTTCTTAAATGGGGTTAAAACAGCTTTCATATTGATGATTTTGTAAAGAAAGTTTGAAACAGATAATGAATTTTTAAAAGTAAGATTATTTTGATATTATTTCAATAAGTAGTCAGTCAAAATTACTTGTACAAAAAAATCCGCCGTCATAAAAAGAACAAATAATTGACTTTAAGAAAATTATGCGTGATTTTTTGGCGGATTAATGGATTTGTTTTGTACTAATTTTACTGACAAACTACTTAAGTAAATCTATTTTTTGATAGGAGATTTATATTTGTAGACTAAAAATAAAAAAACCTAGTTCCGAATCAAGTTCAGAACTAGGTTTTAAACGGATATTGCTATCCATTGTTTAGCGTAAGAAATACTTAAAACATTTCTGTACCGGCAAAGTGAAAATTACCTTCAATAGAGGCATTCAAGTCAGAATCAGAACCGTGAACGGCATTTTCTCCGATGCTAGTCGCATATTTAGCACGAATCGTTCCTTCTGCTGCATCAGCAGGATTTGTTGCACCAATCAATGTTCTGAAATCTTCAACAGCATTATCTTTTTCTAAGATAGCTGCAACGATAGGCCCAGAAGACATAAAATCACACAATTCACCATAGAAAGGACGCTCTTTGTGAACAGCATAAAATTCTCCAGCTTTTTCCTTTGATAATTTAGTGTATTTAAGTGCTACGATTCGAAATCCAGCAGCATTAATTTGCGCTAAAATTGCTCCGATGTGTCCGTTACGAACCGCACCTGGCTTTATCATTGTAAATGTTTTATTACCTGACATTTTTATTTATTTTAAACGTTATGATTTCTTAATAATGGGGTTACATTTATTATAAAAAATAAGATGTATCCCAAATTCGCTGCAAAAGTAAGAATATTTAAGATAAAAGGAAACACCAGTCGTTTAATTTTGGTTTAATTAATAAAAATACGAACTTCGCACTTTATTATCAGAGCAGTATTTTGTATTTGGAAAAAATGAATATGGAAAATAGTCAAGAATTAAGGGAATTATTATCATCACCAAAATATATAGTGATAACATCGCACAGAAATCCCGATGGTGATGCCATCGGTTCGTCTTTAGCTTTGTATCATTATTTGATGCAAAATGGACATACGGTGCGGGTGGCGTTTCCTTCTGAGTTTCCAGGAATTTTTGCTTGGATGCCTGATTCTGATAAAATTTTGATACACGATATTGAACCAGAAGAAACAGATACCGCTTTGAATATGGCGGATATTATTTTTAGTTTAGATTACAATGGTTTAGATCGAATTGATAAAATGGGAGAAGTGATTGGGGCATTAACCAAGACAACTAAAGTAATGATTGACCATCATTTATACCCAGATCATTTTGTGGATTTTATGTTGTCGGATACTACTGCGAGCTCAACGTGTGAGTTGATTTATGACTTTTTAAAATTGATGGGAGCGGAACATGAAATCAATCAAACAATTGGTGAATGTATGTATACGGGTATCGTTACCGACACTGGATCGTTCAAATATTCTACTTCTGCCAAATTATTTAGAACCGTTGCTTTTTTATTGGAAAAAGGTGTTGACGATACGAAGTTACAGAATCTAATTAATAACTCATTACAATTAAAAAATCTACAATTACTAGGGCATTGTCTGAATAATCGGATGGAAATATTGGAGGAATATAAAACGGGGATTATTCACTTAACAAAAGACGATTACGAAAAATTCGATATTCAACGTGGTGATACAGAAGGTATTGTGAACTATTTGTTGATGTTGAAAGATGTGCATATTGCTGCTTTTATCACAGAACAACCGACTATTGTAAAAATGTCATTGCGTAGTAAAGGTAAAATATCGGTACAAGAAATTGCCAAAAAACACTTTCGTGGGGGAGGACACTTGAATGCAGCTGGTGGTGCTAGTTTCGCTTCTTTAAGCTCTACTTTAAAACGTTTCAAAGCTCTTTTACCAGACTATAAAGAACAAATTTTAGCGTATCAGCCAACAAATTAAGGGGTTTGAGCGTATATGTAAGTATAACAATTGTTGTTGAAACAATAATTCAGTAATTATAACCAAAATAACATATCAAAAACCGTAAAGTATTGATGTTTGCTGGTGCTTAAAGATAAGTACTAGTAGCTTTGATACTTTCAAGAATGACTCCCAATGCAGTACCTATCACACACCTTGCTAGCCATCATGGCGTGCAGTCTAGTCGCATGTAACGAAAAAAATGTTACACCATCTGGCTATGAATTTATCCATCATGTACAAAACAATCCCGAACCACCAGTAGATGGTGATAAAGTTTTGTTTCATGTTGATATTTTTCATGCCAATGAATTAGTTGAAACAAGTCGAAATCAGCAAAAACTTGCTCAATTAAAGTTACGCAAACGTATCAAAGGGCAGGTTAGTTCTCCGTTAGAAGAAGGGTTACGCTTGATGTCTGTCAATGATAGTTTGACTATTTTTTCAAGAATTGATACCCTTTATACCAATTATGCTTTTGATGAATCTGGTAAGCATTTGGAATATCGAATCAAAATGATTGATATTGAACGAAATACAACCAAACCTGAAAATCTCACGGCAGGTTTATAGATCATGACTTCACAATTTTGTTCTTTTACAAAAGAATAGCATAAAATAATTTCTCTTTCCGTACATTTGCTCGTATGGAAATATTGAAAGAAACGGTTTTTCTTTTAAGAAAAGAAATTTTGCTCGAATGGCGTCAGAAGTACGCCATTAGTGGTATCTTTCTATATGTTCTTTCGACGGTTTTTATCGTATATTTTGCCATTCCAAATATTCAAACACAGGCTTGGAATTCCTTGTTTTGGATGGTTATTTTATTTGCTTCGGTGAATGCCATTACTAAAAGTTTCGTCCAAGAAAATAGCAATCGGCAGCTCTATTATTACACTTTAGTCAACCCGCAGTCGGTTATTCTTTCTAAAATGTTGTACAATACGATTTTGCTCATGAGCTTGAGCTTATTATCGTATGCTGCATTTAGTTTGTTTGTAGGTAATCCTGTTCGTGATATGGGTATGTTTTTGTTGGCAATTTTTTTAGGGAGCTTGGGTTTTTCAATTACGTTTACGTTTATTTCAGCAGTTGCAGCAAAGGCAAGTAATAATGCAACTTTATTAGCTATTCTTGGATTTCCATTAATCATTCCTATTTTATTGACACTCATCAAACTATCTGCCGATGCACTCGGTTTGATGCGTGATAGTAGTATTGATACAGATATTCAAATATTAGTAGCCATTGATTTGATATTAATGGGAATGTCTTTTATTCTTTTTCCGTATTTGTGGAGGGATTAGGATAAGTCATAATATTAAGCAAAAAAATGAATTGTTGTCATCTCAATAAAATAATAATTTGGCGGGAAAGGAAGGATAAAACAGGTGGGAGCGGGAGAGTGGCGGTGAGTTAAGTCCCGAGTACTCGGGATCAAGAATCCTGCCCGACGCAGGCGGGTTTGCATACTTTCCTGCCCGACGGGTCAGACGGGTTTTCGACTGAAAAAGTATGACCCCGTAGGGACAACAGCTAAATTGATAATTGTAGTTTTGTTCAATTATTTAATAATACAATTTACTATGATAGAAAAACAAAGTTGGTGGAAAGCATTAGGAGTGATTATACTCTTATATGTATTTGTAATGGGAATGGTTACACCATTAGGTTCTGGGATTTTAGAGGTTGAACCTCGTAGTATAGAATCAGGAACGCAGTCTACTTTTGTCGTCAATACCTATAATACTTTACAAAACATTGAATCGACTAATGCTTGGATAAGGCTTGATTCTGTTAATGCAATCAAGGCTAAAGAAACAAAATGGTTGAGTGACAATCAACTTAAAATAACCTTTGATATTCCAACTTATTTACCAACTGAAAATCTGACGGATATGTATTCGTTGATTATCAGTGATCCTGAAAACGGGGCATTTGTACGTCCTTCGGCGCTTTCTATTACCCAAAAAAATGTAAATCTTGAAGCTGCTGCCAACGATGAAGCGTTTACAAATATAGAAGGAGTGCATATTAAAGATAAAATGGCGTTTCCCTTTCGAGCTTTGATTTATGAAACGATTCGCAATACTTATTTTCATGTACCACTTTGGTTTGCGATGGTATTTATATTTATGGCTTCTATGATTCAGAGTGGACAATTTCTTAGAACGGGTGATCCTATGCACGATTTGAACGCATTATCTTTCACAAGAGTTGGTGTGTTGTTTGGAATATTAGGATGTGTTACGGGTGCAATTTGGGCAAAAAATACATGGGGAACATGGTGGACTTTTTCAGAAATAAAACTGAATGTTTCGGCTATAGCCATGCTGATCTATTTGGCATATTTTGTATTAAGAAACTCATTTGAAGATGAAGAAAAACGAGCTAGAGTAAGTGCTGTTTACAATATATTTGCTTTTGTCGCAATGGTGCCGTTGCTGTTTGTAATTCCAAGAATGGTCGACGGTAGTTTGCACCCAGGTAACGGAGGAAATCCTGGTTTTGGGGGCGAAGATTTAGATAATCATATGCGTAAAGTATTTTATCCAGCTATTATCGGTTGGACTTTATTAGGTATGTGGTTATCGACGTTGATGTATCGTATTGAGCGTCTTAATTTTAAATTGATGGATGATGAATAATGTAAAACAAACAAATGTAGCAACAGAAATGTCTTTGTTGGAAAAAGACCAACAATACGTTTGGCATCCATATACACAACAAAAAACGGCTGCTCTTCCTCTACCTATCGTTCGAGGAGAAGGTGCTTATATTTATGATGATAAAGGGAATAAATATCTGGATGCAGTTGCTTCATGGTGGGTCAATATTCATGGTCATGCACATCCATATATTGCTAAAAAAATATACGATCAATTATTGGAATTGGAGCATGTTATTTTTGCTGGTTTTACCCATCCACCTGCCGTTGAATTGGCAGAACGATTGATTGGAATTTTGCCCGAAGGACAAGCTAAAATATTTTATTCGGACAACGGATCAACGGCGGTTGAAATCGGGATGAAAATGGCGATTCAATATTTCCATAATTTAGGTCAACCCAAAAAATATTTGATTGCATTTGATGATGCGTTTCATGGAGAAACCTTCGGCACGATGTCTGCAAGTGCAGATTTATCGCTTAACAATGCCTTTAAATCTCATTTGTTTGAAGTTAAACGAATTCCTGTGCCTACAGAAGGGAATTTGGAATATTCTATCAAAGCATTGGAGCGAATCATTGCGAACGGAGACAACTATGCCTTTCTTTTTGAACCCTTGATTCAAGGAGCTGGCGGGATGATAATGTATCCACCTGAAAACTTGGATGCGCTAATTGCACTTTGTCAAGCCAACGGAATATTGTGTATTGCGGATGAGGTGATGACGGGTTTTGGTCGTACAGGTAAGACCTTTGCGTCTGATTATTTAAAACATAAACCTGATATTATTTGTATGTCAAAAGGGTTGACAGGAGGAACATTACCACTAGCAGTGACCTCGTGTACCCAAATTATTTTTGATGCTTTTCTGTCAGATGATAAATACAAAACATTCTTTCACGGGCACTCCTACACGGCTAATCCAGTAGGTTGCGCAGCGGCACATGCAAGTATGGATTTACTGCTTTCGGAGGAATGTCAGGCTCAAATTGCGATGATCGAAGCGACACACGCTACTTTTTTAGAAAAAATGAAAGGACATCCAAGATTTAAAGATGTGCGTCAACAGGGAACTGTTCTTGCACTTGAATTTAAAACGGATGAATCAACTGGATATTTTAATAATCTGAGAGATAAACTGTACTATTTCTTTTTGGAACGAGAAGTCTTGTTACGTCCGCTCGGAAATGTGATTTATATTATGCCGCCGTATTGTATTGCACAAGATGATTTGTACCGAATTTATGGATTGATTGAGGAATTTTTGGAAACGTGTTGAGGTGTTCATGTGCGCACGTTAGCACACGAACACGTTAGATATGGTGATACGGTTCATTTTTCAAGATCGTCATGGCTCGATAAATTTGTTCAACCACAAACAAGCGAACCATTTGATGGGAGAAAGTCATTTTGGAAAGCGAGATTTTACCATTACTACGTTGATAAACAGATTCAGAAAAGCCATAGGCACCGCCGATGAGGAAGACTATTTTTTTATGAGAAAGGGATCGTTTTTGTTCGATAAATTTTGCAAAAGCAACAGAGTCATATTGTTTCCCATTTTCATCTAAGAGGATAAGGAAGTCTTGAGGTGAGAGTTTTTTTAAAATCAAATCCGATTCTTTAGATTTAATTTGTTTTTCGTTGAGGTTTTTGGTGTTTTTTAAATCAGGAATAACTTCCAAAGCAAAGGGCAAATAGTGTTTTAAACGTTTTTGATAAATATCAATTCCCTCTTTTAAATACGAAAAACTCGTTTTGCCCACCATCCATAATTCAACTTTCATATTGTTTGTGTTTATAAGAATTGAATTTCTTCCATTAACGAACGTCTGTTTTTATATTTTTTCTCAAAAAGCGAAACCAATTCATCAACTAGGTCATGCGCACCTATTGTTTTTAAATGTTGAATGATTGCGCGGACACGCTGCGCTGGTTTTGGACCAAGATGATTATTGAGGTATTCTGTTATGAGTTCTTTATATAAATGATACATTCTCTTTTTATGATTTTTTACCAATTTTCCGTCGTATGATTTGAGTAAATCTAAAGATCGAATCGTCTCAAAATAGGTTAATAATGCATCAATATTTCCAGCTTCATAATGTAGTTTTGCTATTGTGTCTCGTTTAGCAATACTATACGGTTGTCGTTTTATTTTTTCTAAAATAGAGGTATAGACCGTTGTTGGATCACTCTGATCGACCAATAATTGGTAATAAGAAAAATCGTAGGTCTGAAAAAATCGAATTTCTCCATATTGTTGAATTTCAGATTTTATTTCCTGATGAACTGCGATTTGCAGCTTCAGATCATCTAACTTTTCTTTTAATGCGACATCTGAAATTCTTGATTTTTTAGAATCAGCTAGCTGTCTGGCTCGATCATATTTTTGTTTTTTTACCGCATCCTTAACCGCCATTACTAAAACGGCATCTTGGTCAATATAGCGTTCAATCAATGCTTCCGCTTCTTTTTGTAAACCAATTTTTTCATACAAAGCCAATTGGAAAGCTACTAAACTAACGGTACTTTCGATTGTTAAATCCGTTCGTCCAATTTGACGATCAACATAAGCCGTTAGTTGATTGACTTTATCAATTTCTTCGGTAATGGTCAACAAAAACTGGAAAAAATGTGTATTTAGTCCTTCATTAAAATAAAAAGATTTGAAGGATTCTTCACTGTAAAAAGACCAAATTCGTTCTTTTAAAGTTGGTGCGATTTCTTTATTGTATAAATCCCAACTTATTTGTAACACCCGAAAAACAAAATTCTCATTTTCTTCTTGTTCAGGATTGTATTTCAATAAGGGGCTAATTCGTATCAAACATGCTTCCAAAATAGAAAAGCCTTCGGTATAATTTCGTAGGGCAATCATATCTTCCGCTTGCGCAATCATTTGGTAGGTGATCTTTAAAATCTGTTGCATATTTTTAGCCGAAAACTCACCTTTCGAATTGCAATTGACGCTAATGGCTCCTTTCAGAACCTGTAAATATTTGAATTGACTGTCTTCAACCTCAACATTAGCCGCAAATTTAGTCTTTAGAGCTACCGAAAAATTTCGATTCTGACGGGCAAACGCTTTTACAAATTGTTCTAATTGTTCTTTTGAGATATTTTGAAGAATGGTATTGATGGTTAAATTAGAATTAGATTTTCGTGGCTTTTTATTTGTAACTGCTTTCTTTTCAACCGCCTCTTTTTTTCGATTCCGCAACTCTAATAGAACAGCCGTAGAGTGTGCACAAACTTGATGATCTTTGAAGGTTTGACAATCACAAGTAATGGCTTTTATCCGCTGCGCTACCATTTGAATTTCGACCTCAAAAACGTTTCTATCTGTAATATTTCCAATCCATAAATTTTTTTCAGATTCATAAAGTGTCGTCAATGCTTGCTTTTGTAATAGCTGCTCTCCCAGTTCTACAAATTTATCATCAATGTGCAACTCAATATGATCTATATGAAAGTTCATTGTATAGTATTAGAATCGTATTTTTTACTATTTTGTGGTGAAAATGAATTAAATTAGAAAACCAAAGACCGAATATACAAATAAAAGCTACTTGTACTTTATAAATTCACCTAAAAGAAAATATGAAAACTATTTTTTTTATTCGACATGCTAAATCTAGTTGGGCTGACATGTCGCTAGCAGATATTAAACGTCCATTGAATAAAAGAGGTTTACGAGATGCACCGTTTATGTCAAAATTACTTCGAGCAAAAGCTCCTAAAGTAGATGTTTTTATATCAAGCAATGCGGTTCGTGCTTTTACCACAGCAACTTATTTTGCAGAAGAATATGGATTGTCGAAAGATCAAATTCAAGTCGAGCCGTTTATATATCATACTTATGCACCTGAAGTACTAGAGTTTATTACCAAACTAGACGATAAACACCAAACGATCTGTCTATTTGGTCACAATCCAACCTTTACAAGTCTTGCCAATCACTTCTCTAGTGAATACATTTCAAATGTACCCACTTGTGGAATTGTCAAGGTAGAATGTTCGTGCAATAACTGGACAGAATTTTCTGAAGAAAATAGTAAAATGACCGCTTTTTACTATCCAAAACAGTACTTTGAGTAATTAAAGTTTCTTTATGAAAAAGTTTAATTTTTTTTCTTTGTTATACTTAATAAATATATTAATTGGGTGTCAAGGAGTTGCACCTGAACCAACTTTACAAAGAGAAAAACTGATTGATATATTAGTAGATGTTCACATAGCAGAAGCAGCAATTGCCAACGTTTACGGAAGTGGAAGGGACAGTTTGGCTGAAGTGTATTATAATCAAATATATAATATTCATCGAATAGATTCTACTACTTTTCAAGAACAGATCACCCGTTTAAGAAAAAATCCTGCTTACATGAAGGATTTATATGAAGATGTCCTGACAGAAGTTAACAGATTGGATGCACCTAAAAATAAAAAAGAGTAAAGTCCAATAGACTTTACCCTGACTTAAGAGAGAATAATTAAAAGGCTTGCACAAAATTAGCTTAAATTGTTTATAAATATTTGCACATTTATTGAGTGGCGAATATCAATCCACCAACGTATGGTTTGCAGTATTAAATGCGTTGAGTAAATATTTTAATAATATACTTTTTTTGAATTTTGTGATTACATTTTTTTTGAAAATGATATAATGAACTAAAAATTAATTCACAATAAGATCATATTATGAGTTTAGACGGTATAAAAATTTTGATTGTTGACGACGAAGAAGACATTCAAGAGTTCATTCAATATAATTTGAATAAAGAAGGGGCCATTACCAAAACTGCCTCAAACGGAAAAGAATCAATAGATTGTTTAACTACTTTTCGACCAGATTTGATTTTGCTAGATATTATGATGCCAGAAATGGATGGGGTAGAATTGTGTCAAATTATTCGAGCAAAAGAGAACTTCAAACACGTCCATATTGCTTTTTTGACAGCACGTTCGGAGGACTATTCTCAAATTGCTGCACTAGATGTCGGAGGCGATGATTATATCACTAAACCGATTCGCCCTAAAGTTTTAGTGAGCCGTTTGAAAGCCTTACTTCGCCGTTCTGAACGATCTTCTAGTGAAGCTGTCAGTACTAAACATATTATGAAATTAGGTAATTTAGTGATTGATAAAGAGCGTATTACCGTCATGAAAGAGGATGAATTGATTATTTTAGCAAAAAAAGAATTTGAATTACTTTGTTTATTGGCCTCAAGGCCAGGAAAAGTTTTTGGTCGAGAAGAAATCTTCTCAAAAATTTGGGGTAATGATGTCATTGTTGGAAACCGTACAATTGACGTTCACATACGAAAAATACGAGAAAAAATAGGTCAGGATTTTATTAAAACGATCAAAGGGATTGGTTATAAATTTGAATTCTAATGTTAAAAAATCCTACAACTCGCCAAGTAGCTTTAATTACTGCTCTTTTCGTATTGATTGCCTTTTTGATTTGCAATAGTTTGCTTTGGAATTATACGTTTATCGCTACAAATCTTGGAGTTTTTATTGCTGCTGCTTTGCTATTTTTTAGTGTAACTTATCTCATCATTATGTACTTTGTACGTCGTTTTATTTATCGACGGATCAAATTAATTTATAAAAATATCCACCGTTTTAAACGTGCCAAAGGAGATAAACTAGCATTAACAGATATTAATGAACGAATTATTGATGACGTAGAAAAAGAGGTTTCAGAATGGGTAGAAAATCAAGAAAATGAAATTCAATATTTAAAGTCATTGGAGGAATATCGAAGGGATTATTTAGGAAATGTTTCTCACGAATTGAAGACACCTATATTCAATATACAAGGCTATATACATACGCTGTTGGATGGTGGATTGTATGACGAAAATATCAATCAAAATTATTTACAACGTGCCGCAAAAAACACCGAACGATTACAAGTCATTGTGGAAGATTTGGATACTATTTCGAAGCTGGAATCAGGAAAATTGATGCTTGAAAAAGGGGTGTTTGATATTCGAGAATTAGCGCAATCTGCGATGGAAGAATTGGAAATCATGGCAAATGATAACCATATTGATTTGATTTTCAAAGAAGGTGCTGACCGTCATTATTTGGTGAATGCTGACATTGAATCTATACGTCAAGTATTTGTTAATCTGATTACCAATTCAATAAAATATGGAAAAAAAAATGGCGTTACGAAAGTCTCTTTTTATGATATGGATCGACATATTTTAGTAGAAATTGCAGACAACGGCATTGGAATTAAAGAAGAAGATATTCCACATGTTTTTGATCGTTTTTATCGGGTAGATAAAAGTCGATCTCGAATTGCAGGTGGTTCGGGGCTTGGTTTATCTATTGTGAAACATATTATAGAAGCACATCAACAAACGATTAATGTGCGTTCAACACCAGATTTGGGTTCAACTTTTGGGTTTACTTTGGAAAAATCTACCTGATTTTCTATTGAGATAAGAAGGACTTTGGTGTTTCTTTTTTTGCTACAAGACCAACAGAAAATCCAAATAAGGGTTGCCTAGAAACCACATCGTAATGTGTAGTGGGCGTTAAATCTAAAGTCAAATCTTCACTCACATCAAAGTCTTTTAAGTGTGCATCTACATAGGCATCCACGGAATTGAGCAACCACACAGCTACAATTCCGACCACAGCATTTTGACGGCGTTTGTCTGCTACATCTCGAATTGATTTGAGCGTCTGAGCAGTTGCCCTACCTTCAAATCGGCTAATAGTCAAAGGATCATCATCCACCATGAATGCATATTCTCTTCTATATAATTGATACTCATCGTTTTGAACAATAGCTAAATAGGTCAACCCACCTAAAGCACCATAAACAATGGGCATTTTCCAGTATTTCTTATTATAAAATTGTCCTGCACCAGGAATGAGTAGCGAAAAAATAGCTGCGCGGGTCGGATTCGGATACCGTTTATCTCTAAAGCGATAAATCAGTCCTTTTTTCTTTTCTTTTTTCTCTTTTTTATCATTAATGTTTAAAGAATCAATAGCTAAGGAATCCAAAATTAAAGAATCCATATTGAGACTGTCTACTTTTACTAAACTAGAATCAATCTGAATCGTATCCGTTTGAGCATGGATACTCATTGAAATAAAAATCAGTAATATGGATAGTAAATGTTTCAAAAGTCTAATTTAATTCTGCTAAATATTGGTGTACTTGACTGACAGCCATTGAACCTTCACCAACCGCCGACGCCACTCGCTTTACAGAACCATGGCGAGCATCTCCAACTGCAAAAATGCCAGGAATACTTGATTCTAATGATTGAGGTTGACGTTGTTCATAAATCTGGCATTTTTCATATTCTAATTCTTTCAAATACAAGCCCGTACATATAAACCCTTTGTCATCTGTTATAACGTGGTCACCCATCCATTTGGTGTTGGGTTGCGCTCCAATAAATGAAAATAAATTAGACAGTTGCATTTCTCGTTCAGTGCCGTCTTGGTTGATCGTAATAGATTCCAAATGATGATCTCCAGATAGTTTTGTGACCTGTGTTTTATGTAGAATTTCAATATTGCTGGTCGCTTCGAGTCGTTGAACCAAATAATCACTCATACTTTTACCCAGATCATTCCCACGTATCATTACGGATACTGTTTTGGCGTATTTTGACAAAAATATAGCGGCCTGACCAGCTGAATTTCCACCACCAACGATAACAACAGGTTCATCTTTACAATTACTCACATCCATACCTGTAGCTGAATAATAAACGCCGCTTCCTTCATAATCACCAATATTATCTAATGGAAGTTGACGATAATCTGCTCCAGTAGCTACAATAACCGCTTTGGACTTAATAGTTCGATCGTTCGTTGCACAGACAGTAAAGTGATTTTCTTTTCGTTCTAAGTATTTAGCACGGTGCGGAATCGAAATATTGCAACCAAATTTTTGAGCTTGAACATAAGCACGATTGGCTAAATCCATTCCAGAAATACCTGTTGGAAAACCGAGATAATTCTCAATTTTTGAGCTCTTACCTGCTTGACCACCTGGCGCACTACTATCAATCGTTACCACACTCAATCCCTCAGAAGCAGCATAAACACTAGCAGCTAAGCCTGCCGGCCCTGCACCGATGACCAAAACGTCAAAGATTTTTTCTTCAAAATCCATCAAAACGCCACTATAACGAGCCAATTGAGGAATCGAAGGCGTTTTACAAACCGTTGCATCGTTGTTGATTAATAAGGGTAGATCATCGTGTTTAAGATTAAAATTTTCTAATAATTCACCTGCATCTTGATCCGAATCTACATCAATGAACGTATGCCAAACATGATTTTTTTCTAGGAAATCCCGAATCACATAGGTTGCTTTAGAGTTTCCAGAACCAACGAGTTTTATACCGCCAGAAATTTCATTTAAAACGGTTTGTTGTCTTAATAAAAAAGCGTTGAGCAACAAATCGCTAATATCACTATGCTTGGCAATAGCTTCTTTTAAGCGATTAGGTTTAATGCGCAAAAGGCTGGTATCAGGGTGTGTGATGGCATGAAACTGTGCGCCTCTGTTGGACAACATACCACTATCTCCTGTGAATTCAAACTTGTTATGTGTTACAATTTTACTTTTATTATACGGATCATCAATATCAATTGCACCTTTTAGAATTACAAAAAAGTCATATAAATGATCGCCGAGCGCAAACACTTTGGTTGGCTCATCGAAATGCTCTACTTCTCCGTATTCTTTTAGTTTTTTAACTTGAGCATTGGTTAATTCAGGAAAACGAGGATCTTTCATGTTTAATATTTGGAGATGATTTTGTCTTCATAACACCACATCCAACGTTCGTTAGGTTCAGCAGAGATAATAACTGGATGATGGTGGGTTTTAGCATGTTTAGTAGCGTGTTGGTTAGGTGAACTATCGCAACAAAGTGTGATACCACAAGACTGACAAGTACGGAGATGCACCCAAGTATCGCCAGTTTTGATGCAGGTTGCACATTCATACGATTGAGGCTGTTTGAAATCCGTAATTTCAGATAAATGTGAACACTTTTTGGGTTTTAGCTTAGCCATTTTGTTAATTATTGTCCCATCATATCCAACAAACGATTGAGTTCTTCGGTATCGCTAAAATTGATGGTAATTTGACCTTTTTCTTTTTTATTAGGGTCTAATTTTAAGATTACTTTTGCACCATAATGATGACTTAAATTATCTTGAATGTGTTGGTACTCCGTCGGAAGGTTGGTTTTTGTAGTTTTTTTGACGGTATTTCCTGCTTCTTTTTGAGCTTTTATTAAGTTTTCAGTTGCTCGAACCGATAGCTGCTCGTTTATAATTTTCTTTAATAAAGCCAGTTGTAAACCAATATCTTTGACACCATTCAATGCCTTGGCATGACCAGTTGAAATTTGTTTGTTTTTTAAAGCCGTTTGTACAGAAGGTGGCAAATCCAATAGATTGATAAAATTCGTCACCGTACTTCGTTTTTTACCAACACGTTCGGCTAAAACGCCATGTGTTAGCTCAAATTCTTTCAACAGACGACTGTAGGTAAATGCAATTTCCATTGGATTCAGTGCTTCTCGTTGGATGTTTTCGATCAGTGCCATTTCGAGCATTTCTTGATCGTTGGCTATACGAACATAGGCGGGCACTTCTTTCAATCCTGCCATTTTTGAAGCTCTTAAACGACGTTCTCCAGATATTAACTGGTACGATTTGTCGTTCATTCGACGTAGCGTAATCGGCTGAATTAATCCATGTATTTTGATAGATTCAGAAAGTTCCTCTAAAGGTTCTGCTTCAAAATCTTTACGAGGTTGTTCAGGATTGGCATTCACTTGGTCAATCGGAATCATCGCTACTGCACTAGATAATTCTTTGACAACTTCCTCCTTATTATCTTCCACTTGGGTATCAATATTGGACAGTAACGCCCGAATACCCAAACCCAATTCTTTTTTCTTAACTTTCTTAGCCATGTTGTTGTATAAATATGTTTGTTAACTTAAAAGCATACAAATATATCAATTTTCTATTCAACCTAACGAATATCAATGCCAAATTACGAACCCAACTTATCAATCTTTTCCTGATATTCACTACGTGTTTTATCAGCACGTTGCTCAGCATTTTTCATAATAGAGGCGTGCTGACTCTCTGCTTTTTCTACTGCCTTAGCATGAACTTTATCTGCTTGGTTTTTGGCTATTTTGGCGGCTTCTTTTGCAGCTAGTTTTTTTAACGGATTTTTGACTTTATCGGCTGCGGCGTCTGCTTCTTGATACGCTTTATCTCGTGCTTGATCTGCTAGTTTTACAGCTTCTGCTTTTGCACGGTCAGCTTGTTTTTTAGCATCGGCGAGAATTTTATCAACCTTAACATTCATTTCATCAGATAATTCTTTTTTCTTGGCACTAAAATCTTCTTTTATTTCCGCAATTTTTTCTTCCTTTATCTTATTGATCGTGTCTTTAACTGTCTCCTTTACATTTTCAACCACGTTTTTAATGGAGGTTTCTTCACCATCAGCACCTAGCGGTTTCACTGAAATTTTTGGACTCGTAATGGATCCACCCAAACTAACTAAAACATTAATGAATTTCCCAACATCCAGATTGACACCCAATTTAGAGGCTTGACTATTTAAGAAACCAATGCCTTTATCGGCAGCATTTCCAACACCTGTTTTGCTTAATAAATCTCTAGGGATTTTGGCTTTGATAGAGTAGTCCATATCTTGATTCAGGCCATGTGTTCCTTTAACCAACATATCAATGCCTTTAGCTTCAAACGGAAATTCCTTGACCTCAACTTGACCATCTTTAATCTCAAACCAGTTTTTCGTATTTTTGATTTTCATGGTTTTAAAAGCATCCATATTCAGCTTTTGACCAATGGCTTCGAGTGGCTTGAAATTTTTGACAATCGCATCTAAAGTGTGCATAAATCCATCAGCGGATAAGGTCGATAAATCGGGCATCATATCTTTACCCAGAACGCCTTTCATTTTGAGCGTTGAATTGAACTTTCCTTCAATAAATTTTCCAATTGGAGCCAATGCCTGAAATGAATTAAAGGTGTTAAACGCTTTTTGAATGTCTAATTTGCTTAGAGCAAAATCCATATCAAACTGAGGTTTCTCCGTATTTTGTGTATTGTAACCACCCGCAATATCGAAATTTCCACCTAACGTTTGCATCGTACCATTTTCAATTCGAGCTTCTTGATTGGCTACCACTAAATCCCCTTTGACATTTTTTAAATCCATGTTGGTATAAATCAACTCTTTAAAATTAGAGTGAATAACCATATTGATATTTTCTGGAATGATGATTGGTTCTAGGGCTTCTTCTTCATTTTTAATTGGAACGGCCTTGGCTTCCCCTTCTTCTTCGGCCACCATAAACGGATTTAAATCAAAGTAATTGGATCGAATATTAATTTCACCTCCCAGGGTTTCGTTATCAAACAAATAGTTGAACACATTAGTAATTGTTCCGTCTCCTTTTAGATCACTTTTTCCGATTTTAGTTTCAAACTGGTCGATCATCATTTTATTTGGGGTAAAGTGACCAATGGCAATGTTATTATCCAATTCGTAGATATCGTAAATCAATTTTCCTATCCGGGCATCTGCTGTGAAATCGAAGCGATCAAATATTTCTTCATCATTTGTTAGTTCAGAATCTGGACTAGTAGTGGGTGTTGATTCGGTTGTTTCCTCCTCGGTGAGCCATTCATTGGCATCAAACAGATCAGAACGCATACTGAATGTCCCTTTCATTGTTTTTTCGGGTGAGAAATAAGCCAAAATATTATCAATTTTTCCACTCGCTTTAATATCACTTTTACCCAACAAGGCATCAAAACCTTTCAAATTGACAAATTGAGGTGTAAAATCCATTGCCATTTGTTTAATGATAATTTCAGGTAACCCCTCTGCAACATAATCCATGTTTGTGATCTTTAAATCACCAGCCATATTAACGTTTTCATAATCGCCACCGTCCAATTGCGATAAACGGGCTTTCATCATAAAGTCAGCGTCAATTAATCCATTTAAGGTTTTGACACCTTCCATTGGAAATGTCTTTGAGAAGTCTTCCAAATTAATAAGTCCTTTCACTTTCGTATCTATATCTGGATCAGAAATAGGAGTGCGTAGTTTTAGCGATGCTTCTAATGGATTATTGGCTAATAACATTTTAAAAGTTGGGACATCAATTTGCATTTTATCCAAATTACTACTCGGACTATTAATCGAAGCAGTGGTTTGAATACCATTGATACCTAAAGGTAAATCTGGATATTGAACGGAACCATTTGCTACATTCAAGTCAATTCTGAAAGCGGGCATTTCTTCTTTTTCGCTATTAAAAGTACCTTTTACAAAACCGTTAAATTTAACTTGGCCATCTGCTTTAACATCTTCATACCCTTCTACATAAGCACCAGGAATCATAGACAAAAAGTCTTTGAATTGGTTGCTAGGTGCAGAAAATTTAATATCCATATTAATATCGTCGTTCGGCATTTGAACATATCCGTCAGCTTTGACTTGTAGCGCATTTACACGCAGATCATTATCTTTCAACGTATAAGTTGATGTATTCATGTCAATATTAAAAATTGCATCTAAACGTGCTTTGGCACGACTTAAATAGGTAACTCCGCCACTTGCTGCCGTCAATTTATCAATAGATGTTTCCGTATTTAAATCATAAACAGCCGCCGTTAAATCACCTGATCCTGAGTGGTTTAGGTTTTTTATTTCTAGGAAAATATCACCAGCTTTATCATTATACACCAAATTTCCATCAGAGATAGAGTAGTGGTCGAGGCTGATTAAAAAATCTCCACTTGATTCTGTTGTGGTGGTATCGGAAGGGGCAACAATATCATAATTTGCTTTTCCATTTCGTAAAACTTGAACATTAATATTGGGTTCATCTAAATTGATCCCTTTCACTTGTATAGGATCAGAACTACTGATGACCGACCAAAAATCGAGCGTCATATCAAAGTTCTTAATGGTCGTCAACGGAACACCTTTGAATTCATTTTTACCAATCACACTTACATCAGCTAAACCAAAACTAAAATCTGGGAAGGAACGAAACAGCGACAAACTCACATCGCCAAAATCCACTTCGGCATCGACTTGTTTGTTAATTTCAACTTTCGCAAAATCAATGATTTCATCTTTATAAAAATAAGGAATCGCTACGGCTGCGACGAGCAGCAAAATGACAATAGCAAATAGTGCGAATAATAATCTTTTTACGATTTTCATATTTTTTGTGTTTGAGAAGGAAAATTCTATTTTTTGTGTACTAAATACTCTAACTTAAAGTATATACGAGCTATAAAGTTTTACTTGATTTTAATTAGCCCTCAATATTACTCAAAATCATCATCTATTATTGTAGTTTTACGTTGTAATATTTATGAGGTAAGGTAAATTTAATATTCTAGATTAACAATTACCCAATACTGACGTTTTCAAATAGCAAAAGTCTACAACTTTTAAACTTTTTTGATGTAGCTTTCAATCACCCATGATTAAAAGAATAAGCCTACTTTTTTATATTTTAATGTTTATAGTTTCTGGACTACAATCGCAAGATTTGGAAGTTCCTGAGGTTGTTATTACTAAACGAAAAACCAAGTATGTTTTATTACCTGCGACCGCATATAGTCCTGAAACAGGTGTGACGGCAGGTTTTTTAAGTGCTATGTTTTTTGATTTAGCCAAAGGCGATACCTTGACGCGTATGTCGCAAATTGCATTGTTGGGAGTAATTACGACAAAAAGTCAAATATCGGTAGGCACAGACTTTACCATTTTCACACCAAAAGAAAAATATAGAATTGAGGGACGGGCGGAATATCAACGTAATGTAGATCGAAATTTTGGTAGAGGAAATAATGCCAATGGTCTTGTTCAAAAAATTGATCCCGAAACAGGTGCGGTTAAAGATGAATTTAATTTTTTAGAATTTACCTCCAATCAAATTGATTTTCGACTATCGGGCATGTATCGCTTTAAAGATGGATTATTTGGTGGGCCTGCGTATCATCTTAACAGTGCGAGTAAAGTTGAACCGTTTGGAAATCGGATTGTAGTTGGTAATAATGCTTTGATTAGTGAAACTCAAATTGAGGCTCGTTTATCGGGAGTTGGTTTTGGAATCACATATGATACTAGAGATAATCTGAATAACGCTAAAAGTGGATATTTTACCCAGATGCGGCATTTATTTTATGATGATGTTTTTGGAAGTACCCATTCTTTTTATAATTTATACCTCGACCATCGTTTTTATAAACGCATATACAAAGAACAGAGTGCAGCCTTTAGGATTTTAAGCGATCAACGGTTTTCAAAAAAAGATTTACCTTTATACGGCCTTTCTTCGATTGGTGGAAACGATTTTGTACGTGGTTACTTTAATGGAACGTATCGAAATAATCACGTTTTAGGCTTTGAAACAGAATATAGAATACCACTACAACAAGACCCAACCGCTAAATTTTGGGTGTTTTGGAAACGTCTGGCTATTCATCTTTTTGCCAGTGGCGCTCAAGTGATGGATACTTGGCAAGATTTTGATTTGACTGCTTTTCGTGCAACTATTGGCTTTGGAGGGCGTTATGTTGTCAACTTCAATCAACGAATCAACCTCCGTTTCGATGTGGGTTATGGTCTACACAAAGGAGCAACAGCCAATGGAAGAGCATGGGGCGTGTACTTCTTTTTAGGAGAAGCATTTTAGAAATTATTATAAACAAACATGACAAAAAACGAAATTCCAGATTATCAACTAATAGACAATGAGACTGACTTAATCAAATTTGCTAATCAAAATGCAGATGTAGAATGGATGGGATTTGACACCGAATTTATCGGTGAAAAACGTTATTACACATTACTTTGCCTTATTCAAGTTGCTACTGTTCATGGAAATTATCTAATTGATTCTATCAAAATAAAAGACTTAAATCCATTCTTCGATTTAATTGAAAATCCTGATATATTAAAAATCACACATGCAGGTGAAAATGATTATCGAATCTTGAATAATCAATATGATGTAATTCCTCAAAATGTATTTGATACACAAATTGGAGCAGGGTTTATTGGTTATCGTTACCCCTTATCTTTTGGAAAATTATTGGACAGCGAATTGGGCGTTCGTATCAGCAAAGGATATACCGTAACAGATTGGAAAGCCCGGCCACTCAAAAATAAACAGGTCAAATATGCATTAAATGATGTCATTTACTTAGAAGAATTATATCAAAAAATTAAAGATCAATTAGAGCATTTTGATCGTGTAGAGTGGATGAAAAATGAAATGTCAATATGGGAATCTGATGAATATTATGAAGAGGATGAACATGCAGAAGCTTTAAATAATCGTTTAATGAATCAGGCAAGGACACGAGAAAAAGTCTTTTTATTACGTTTGTTTCAATGGAGAAGAGAACGTGCGAAGGAATTAAATTATTCCAAAGAGATGATATTACCCAAAAAAATAGTTGGTACTATCGTTATGAATATCAGTTCAGGAAAAGGAACTTTAAAAGATAATCGAACAATAAATTCCAAATTAATTGACAAAAACTGGGATACGTTTAACCGACTTTATCAGGCTCCAATAACAGACGAAGAAAAAGAAATATTAGGTCGAGTTCGGAAACATATGGATTTGACACCTGCTGAAGAATTAAGTGCTGAATTGTTATATCTGATTATTAAAAAGCGATGTATGGATAGTGAGATTGCTTCAGAATTGATGATAAGTAAGAATAATTTGAAAAAATTAAGATGGGAAGCCAACTTTGAAGATCATAAATTGATGAACGGTTGGAGGCGAGATTTTTTAGGTGAAGATTTAATGGATTGGTTAAAATTGGACGGTGATCTAAAAATGGAAATGAAAGACGGGAAGTGTATCATTGAAAAAATTGCCAAATAGTATACTTTATTCTATATGTATTCTGTTAAATATACTTAAAACTGATTATTTATTGAAACTTGAATATGAATGATTTGTTTTATTAGTTGTAGCATATATTAAATATTAATACCATGACAGGCCAAATATTAAGTTTTGCTGCGTCAATTTTTCTTATTACTTTTAATATTCTACGAATTATCTTACAATTTAAAACAGAACAAATGAGGCTATTTATATTTGTATGTATATTACTATTTGGTGTTGTTGACCGAGTAAATGCGCAGTTTGAAAAAATTATTCATCAAAGTTTTGAAATCGAAGAAATTATTGATTTAAAGTTTAATATTGCTGGTGATTACGTAATTGAACCATGGGCTGGAAATGTGATTTTAACCGAAACCAAGGTCCGTTTACACAATGCTTCGCCTAGTATTTTTAAATATTATTTAGAAAAAGAGCGATACAATCTAACGAGTGCTTCTGACCACAAAACTGTCACCATCGAATCCCTTGATATGGAACGAAAACCCATTCGTACTAAAACTGGTGAATGTTATGAATTTGTGAAAGTCAGAATTTTTATTCCAGAAGATTATATTAAGCTAACGGATAATCATTGGCGTTTAGAAGGTGCTGAAGACACCCCTGTGGCAACCACAAAAGAAAACGATACGGAGCAATAAATTTTAGATGCAATAATTAAAAAAAAGGACTTGAAAATATATATTTTCAAGTCCTTTTTTTTTAATTTAATACACATCGACTCTAATGAATGATCAAAAACAACTATTTATAGAATCTGCCTCAGAACTCAGATCTTGGCTTCAAAAAAATCATACTATTACCGAAAGTATATGGTTGGTCAAATGGAAAAAGTCAGCTGGTAAATCCTATGTTAACTATGATGCAATTGTTGATGAACTAATCTGTTTTGGATGGGTAGATAGTTTACCTAGAAAATTAGATCAACGTAAAACCATGCTTCGAATTTCTCCTAGAAGTCCTAAAAGCAACTGGTCGGGAGTAAATAAAACAAGAGTT
The DNA here is from genome assembly GCA_020628085.1 of Saprospiraceae bacterium. Lineage (GTDB taxonomy): Bacteria > Bacteroidota > Bacteroidia > Chitinophagales > Saprospiraceae > JAHDES01. Next base: position 3,312 of record JAHDFQ010000027.1, on the reverse strand, counting down.
AAACGATTGACAAAAAATGGAAAGATGCATGCCTCAGGCTTACAACTTGTACAAACGGCTAAAGAAAATGGTCGTTGGAATTTCTTAGATGATGTCGAGCAGTTAATTGTTCCAGATGATCTGAGCAAAGCTTTGTCTAAATATGAAAAAGCCACTTATTTTTATCATCGTTTCCCAGATTCATCTAAAAGAGGTATCTTGGAATGGATTAAAAATGCGAAACAAGTTACAACCCGTCAAAAAAGAATAGAAGAAACCGCTTTGAAAGCCGCTCAAAATCTTAAAGCCAATCATCCCAAGGGGAGAGATCGTGGGCCTAAAGTGGAATATTAAATCATCAGATAAACAACGAGTAGAAAAATGGCTGTATCCAATCCACCAGGTATTGAAAAATTGATAAACTATCCAACATTTGAAACAGTAGAACAACAACGCCATTATCTAAAAACAATGTTAGCAGGTGCGTATCGAATTTTTGGAAAATTTGGATTTTCTGAAGGCGTCGCTGGACACATTACTTGTCGTGATCCACAGTACCCAGATTGCTTTTGGGTCAATCCTTTTGGCGTATCATTTCGACGTTTAAAAATGTCCGACTTAATTTTAGTAAACGAAGAAGGTAAAATAGTCGCTGGTAAACATACCGCTTTAAATAAAGCTGCTTTTGCTATTCATGCTGCCATTCATAAGGCTCGACCTGACGTAATTGCGGCAGCACACTCGCATACAGTTTATGGAAAAACATGGTCTGCAATAGGAAGAAAATTAGATCCGTTGACACAAGATGCTTGTATCTTTTATGAAGACCATGGCTTGTTTAATGATTACACAGGTGTGGTAGATGATTTAAGCGAAGGTGAACGTATTGGTCAGGCACTTGAAGATAAAAAAGCTGTAATACTACAAAATCATGGTTTATTGACCGTTGGACACAGTATAGAAGAATGTATTTTTTGGTTTGTGACGATGGAACGCACTTGTCAATCTCAAATATTAGTGGAATCAACGGGTATCAAACCCATAAAGATTAGTCATGAAATAGCCTTGAAGACTAGAAATTATGAGGTTGGATTTCCATTAGCAGGATATTTTAGTTTTCAACCAATGTGGCAAGATATTGTACATGAACAACCCGATTTCATGGATATTTCAGCACCTGAACCAGCTTTGGTATTATAAATGTTGAAAATAACTATCAATGACGCTTTCAGAATGGAAAAGTAAAGGCTCTTACTTCAAGTATGGTTCTCATCAAATATTTACTATTGATGAAGGACAGGGAGCCATTATTTTACTAATTCATGGTTTTCCAACGGCCTCTTGGGATTGGTGGAAAATGTGGGATCAATTAAACTCAACATACCGAATACTAACATTGGATATGCTTGGTTTTGGGTTTTCGGATAAACCTAGAGGTTACGACTATAGTATTTTAGATCAAGCGAATTTAATTGAACAATTATTGTTGTCTAAACAAATTGATCGTGTCAAAATATTGAGTCATGATTATGGTGATACGGTTGCTCAAGAATTATTGGCTCGTTTTAATGAACGTCAAATTTCTAAAAAAAATGGTTTAATCATTGAATCAATTTGCTTTTTAAACGGTGGATTATTTCCAGAAACGCATCAACCACTGGTCATTCAGAAAATTTTAATGAGTCCAATTGGCAGTATCGTTGGACGATTATTCAATAGAAAAAAATTAGGTCAAAATTTCAAAAAGATATTTGGTTCAAATACTCAACCAAGTGAAAAGGAATTAGATGATTTTTGGTATTTGATTAGCAACAATGGTGGTAAGTATATTTTTCATCGCTTGATTCGATATATGCAGGAGCGTAAAGATCATCGAGAACGATGGGTATCCGCAATTCAAAAAACCTCCATTCCAATCCGCTTAATTAATGGTGTGTATGATCCGATTTCTGGTCAAAAAATGGCAGATCGCTACAAGGAAATTATACCGAATCCTGACGTCATTGAGTTGAAAAATATTGGACATTTTCCTTTAATTGAAGCACCTAATTTGGTTTTAAAATATTATTTGGAGTTTATTGAATAACAACTTTTTCGATTAATTCTTGGCCTAACTCGCCATTCAATAAATTCTTAATTTTGTCTTTGCTATAGGTCAATTCGTTTCGTAGTGGGGCAGAGGAGACCCGAATATATACCGTTGTTTTTCTAAGACTAATTGAAGTGGTATAAGACATGATAGAAGCACCCATAAGTTTTTCCCAGGCAGTGCGAATCTGAGTTTGATGCAAACGGCCTTTATGTTTCATTTGTGAAACCATAGATTTTAAAACATCGCCTATTTTTTCGTCATCTTTACTTCTCATGTTATGTTGTTTTGGTGTGTAACGGAAACACAATATCCGTTATTATTATTACTTCTGCTATTTTAAATACTCGTTTTTAATTTATTTTATAATTTTATTTGACAGTCAACCCAGATTCGCTAGATTTGTTATTCAAAAAATAAGTGTATTTATATATGTCAAAGCCTTTTATTATCGGAATTACTGGTGGAAGTGGGTCAGGTAAGACGACGTTCATTGAAGCTATTCGATCGACTTTTTCAAAAAAAGAATTATGCGTCATTTCTCAAGATGATTACTATCGTCCAAAAGAGGAACAAACACAAGATGAAATGGGTATCATCAACTTTGACCTTCCAAAATCAATTGATAAAAAAGCGTTTTATAAAGACATAAAAAGGTTAACAGAAGGAAAAAAAGTAACAAGAACAGAATATACATTCAATAATGATCAGAAAAAACCTAAAATACTAACCTTCTCACCTGCACCCATCATTATAGTAGAAGGACTTTTTATCTTCCACTACAAAAAAATTAATGAATTACTCGATCTTAAAATATTTTTACATGCAAAAGAAAACCTAAAAGTCATTCGGCGAATCAAAAGAGATCGAGTAGAGCGTAATTATCCTTTAGATGATGTGCTTTATCGTTATGAAAATCACGTCTTGCCTACCTTTGAAAAATACATACGGCCATATATTGAAAAATGTGATATTGTAATCAACAACAATATAAAATTTGATGCTGGTTTAAATGTCATCATGTGTTTTTTAAAACATCATTTAACTCACATGTCATCCAAGAAATAGAAAGTATTGACCAGACTTTTCATTTAGACGATTTATAAGTAGTTCTAGGGGAAAAAACGGGCAGGAAAATTTCTTTGAAAGAGATCAAAATAATGCTTCAAACGCCTTATTCTACGGCTATTTCAGCATTTTTATTGATCTCGAAATTTCTGCCCGTTTTTTTAGTACCCCTTACT
>JAHDFQ010000026.1 GCA_020628085.1 Saprospiraceae bacterium | reverse complement strand
ACACAAGTACACAAGTACACAAGAAGAAAAAATCAAAACGAACAACGTGAACACGTCTGCAAACGAACACTTGCCTGCGGCAGGCAGGCGTGGACACAGCAAAAAAAACAACATGAAAAATATACTATTTATACTATTAGGAATCATCATTTTTGGAGCATGTCAGCAAGAAGAAGGATATCCAAAAGAATTAGAAGCGCAAAAGACTTTATTGAAAGAGAAGAAAAAGGAAATGCGTGAAATGAATAAGCTGATTGCAAAACTGGAAGCAGATATTGAAAAAGTAGAGCCAAGCAAAGAAAAACCTCGCAAGAAAGTAACAGCTATTGAGGTGAAACGAGAGGATTTTGAACGATTTGTAGATATTCAAGCAACCGTTGAGGCTGAAGATATGGTGGCTGCAAGTAGCGAGATGGGCGGACGTGTAATTCGGATGAAATTAGAAGAAGGGGACTATGTGAAGAAAGGAAGTTTGGTAGCAACGATTGATATGGAATCCGTCGATAAACAGATTGCAGAAATTGAGAAATCACTAGAACTCGCCAAAGAAGTATTTGAACGTCAAGACCGTTTATGGAAACAAAATATTGGTTCTGAAATTCAATATTTACAAGCTAAAAATAATAAAGAACGACTGGAAAAAAGTCTTGAAACGGTACGTTTCCAACAAACCAAAGCCAATGTATATGCTCCAATTTCTGGTGTGGTCGATATGGTAATGGTGAATGCAGGAGAAATGACGAGCCCAGGTATGCCTATCGTTCAGTTACTGGATTTGAGAAAAGTAAAAGTCGTCGCCAACTTACCCGAAACGTATTTAGGAACGATCGACAAAGGAGAAAAAGTAACCATTAAGTTTCCTGCTTTAGACATGGAAAAGCAAGGGAGGGTCAGCCTCATTGGACGAAGTATCAATCCTGCCAATCGAACTTTCAAGGTGGAAGTTGAAATGCGCAACAGCGATAAATTATTGAAACCAAACTTGCTGGCAAGCATGATGATTCGTGATTTTTCGGCTGATAACGCCATTACGCTGCCATTAGAATTAGTGCAACAGGAGGTTAGTGGCAAAAACTATATTTATGTAGTGACAGATGGTGAAAACGGAAAAATTGCTAAGAAAACTTATGTGAAAACAGGCGAAGCCTACGACGGTAATATTATAATCAAAGAAGGTCTGACAGGTGATGAACAAGTCGTGATGGACGGCGCACGTGGTCTGACAGACGGGGCATTAATTGAATTGTCAAAATAATCCTCTTTATTTAATAAAACCAAGTTCTAGAACTTGAAAACATATATTATGTCTAATAAAATAAAAGACAGATTAAGAAAATTTGGCTTGACAAATCTAGCTGTGGATAATGCGACCAGTATTTTTATCCTAACGTTTATGATTTTGTTATTTGGAATGCGTTCGTATATCAACACGCCTAAAGAAGCCTATCCAGAGGTGACCATGCCACAGTTATTTGTCAATACGGTTTATTTCGGTAATGCGGCTTCTGATATTGAAAATTTGGTGACTCGACCTTTGGAAAAAGAAATCGCAGATATTACGGAAATCAAAAAAGTAACGTCTTCTTCCTTGCAAGATTATTCCATCATTACGGCAGAGTTTGAGTCGGATATGGATATGGATTTTGCGGTTCAAAAGATCAAAGATGCTGTGGACAAGGCCAAACCAGAACTGCCTAATGACCTCACCAACGAACCCGAAGTGATCGAAATCAATATGTCAGAATTACCGATTATGACAGTCAATGTTTCGGGCGATTTTCCAAGTGATGAATTGCGAGCGTATGCTGAATTTTTGGAAGAAAAAATAGAAGATTTACCTCAGGTTTCTAAAATTGATATGAAGGGAACACTCGAACGAGAAGTACAGGTAAATGTGGATATTCCCAAAATGGAATCCTTACAGGTTAGCTTTGCAGATATAGAGAATGCTTTTCGTAGTGAGAACATGAATATGTCGGGTGGTGAAATGGTGAATAATGAATTTCGACGAAATATTCGTGTTCTAGGAGAATTTGATTCTCCCGAAGAAATGGAACGTATGATCGTAAAAAGTGAAAACCAAAACCCAATCTATTTACGTGATATTGCAGATGTGAAATTTGGTTTTAAAGACCGCACCAGTATCTCTCGTGCCGATCAACGACCCGTTATTTCACTTGATGTTATCAAAGAAAGTGGTGAAAACTTATTGATTGCTTCCGATAATATTAAAGCGATTTTGGATGAAGCCATTGTCAATGATCTACCCAAAGAACTAGATGTAAAAGTATTCAATGATTTATCTGTACAGACCCGTGATTTAGTATCTAACCTCGAAAACAGTATTATTTCTGGGGTAATTTTAGTGGTGTTGGTACTGCTTTTTTTCCTCGGATTACGGAACGCTTCGTTCGTTGGAGTAGCCATTCCATTGTCTATGTTGATGGGTGTTATGATTTTGAGTATTATCGGTTACACCATGAATATGGTAGTATTGTTTGCACTCATTCTCGCCCTCGGAATGTTAGTGGATAATGCGATTGTTGTAGTCGAAAATATCTATCGGTATATGCAAGAAGGCTATCCCGCCAAAGAAGCCGCTAAGTATGGCGCAGGAGAGGTGGCACTGCCGATTATTGCTTCCACAGCAACGACGATAGCAGCCTTCTTACCGCTCGCTTTTTGGCCTGGATTGATGGGGAGTTTTATGAAATATTTGCCCATTACCCTGATCGTAGTTTTGTCATCGTCTCTATTTTTAGCACTTGTTATTAACCCTGTTTTAACAGCAAGTTTCATGAAAATTGATGAACGAGCATCTGATAAACAACAGCGTCGTCGAAAGATTAGAAATGTTCTAATTGGAGGGGCAGTGATGTTGTTATTGGCATTTGCATTTCATACACAAGAAGTCATTTGGGCAAGAAATTTACTGTTAATTGCAGCGGGAGTTTCTCTCACAAATTTCTTTTTATTACGACCCATGTCTTTCTTTTTTCAAGGAAAAGTATTACCAGCTTTAGAACGGGTTTATAATAAATTCATTCGAGGGGCTTTGTACAAGGTTGTACCGACTTTAATCATATTTGGAACGGTTGGACTACTCTTTTTATCTTCTAGTTTGTTGACAACTAATATGCCGAAGGTGGAGTTCTTCCCAATCGCAGATCCTTTATATGTCAATGCTTTTGTGGAATTACCATTAGGGAAAGACATTACGGCAACGGATAAATTAATGACGGATATTGAGGCTAAAATTACCGAAGTGGTCAAACCTTATGGTGGCATTGTAGAAGCCGTTTTATCACAAATTGGTGAAAATACAACTGATCCAAACGCACCGCCAGAATTTGGGGCATCACCACATAAAGCTCGTTTGACGGTTTCTTTTGTACCTTCTGATGAACGTGGTGATATTTCTACGGTCAAAATTATGGAAGAAATCCGAGCATCGGTAAGCGATTATGCAGGTGTCAATATTTCGGTGGCTCAAAACCAAGATGGTCCACCAACAGGGCGACCAATTAACCTAGAATTAAAAGGTGGTGATGTAAATGAGTTAGCTATCGCATCTGAAAATATTATTGCTTATATCAACAGTAAAGACATTGACGGAATTGAACGATTGATGGCAGATGTGAAAATTGGTAAGCCAGAATTACTAGTCAATATTGATCGAGAAGCTGCTCGCCGATATGGTGTTTCGACTTACAATATTGCTGATGGAATTAGAACAGCCGTTTTTGGAAAAGAAATTTCAAAATTCAAAGAAGATGAAGAAGAATACCCCATTCAGTTACGAGTAGCAGAGAAATATCGTTATAACGTAGATGATATTATCAATCAAAAAGTCACGTTTAGAAGTCCGTCCAATGGACAAATCAGTCAAGTACCGATTTCTGCGGTGGCGGATGTGGATTATTCGTCTACTTACAGCTCCATATTAAGAAAAGATCAAGAACGAATCATTAATGTATATTCAAATGTCAAAAAAGGCTACAATGCCAATGAAATAGTAGAAGAGATCAAAGATGCAATGGAAGACTACGAAATGCCAGAGGGAATGACCTACGTATTTTCTGGTCAGCAAGAAGAACAAGCGAAAGAGTTAGCCTTTTTGTCCAATGCGTTTTTGATCGCTATGTTTGTGATATTTATTATTTTGGTCGCACAATTCAACTCGATTATTGCGCCATTTATCATCATTTTATCGGTGGTTTTTAGTACCATTGGTGTCTTGTTCGGATATGTATTTACAGGACGAGATTTGATTATTATTATGACAGGTGTGGGTATTATTTCCTTAGCGGGAATTGTTGTGAACAACGCCATTGTCTTGATAGATTATATCAATTTGTTGGTCAAAAATAAACGAGAGGAACTCGGTTTTGAAACGATGAATGAAATGGATAAAGAAGATGTCAAAGATGCGATTATCTTGGGTGGCTCAACCCGTTTACGCCCCGTTTTATTGACAGCTATTACCACCGTTTTAGGTTTGATTCCATTAGCTATCGGATTCAATTTCAATTTCTTTACCCTCATTTCAGATAGTGATCCACAACTATTTATTGGTGGTGACAATGCTGCTTTCTGGGGGCCAATGGCTTGGACGGTGATTTACGGTTTAGTTTTCGCTACCTTCTTAACCTTGGTTGTAGTACCTGCCATGTATTGGGTTTCGTATCGAATGAAATCGAGAGTCAGTAGGTTGTTTGCAAGGTAATTGTAGTTTATTATTTGGTTGAATATGCGAGGTGTATAATAAATGGGCAGAAATTTTGATCTCTTTCGGGAAAAGTTTCTGCCCGTTTTTCCCCATAGAAATACTTATGAGTAAATAGACTGAATGGAGTAGTTTCTTATGGCGGTGGGGCTGAGTGCAAAAAACACTTTAGGCATTCTTTTTGTAACAAGATGTACACAAGAAATATAGGTCTGTGAATGTTGTGAAGTTCTATAAAGTAGATCAAGGGGTTAATTAGGTATAAATTATCATTTAAGAGATCATAATAGGGGATGTTCTAATAAAAATTGTAAGTGCGTTTCAAATTCTATGGGTTATGACCCTTTGAGAAAATATTAGAAAAATGTCTAAAGCCCTTAACATCCTTTTGATCAAAATAAGTGAAAAATAAATTTTCATCGTACTTCTAACACAAAGATTCCGTTTTTCATATTTTTATTTTAGAACCAATGAATAGATGTTTATTTAATGATATATATTTTGACTTGTAAATCATAACAAATTATTTACGTGAAAAGGGTCGGGAGTTTTTATTTCATTATAAAATGCCTGAAAAATATCTGTCACTAATTTAAGAGATAAACAGCTAATACAATCCTCATTTTTATGTTTCTTTGATAATACAACAACTGAATGTCGTTACCATTGAAAGAAATGATATGAGAAACTGTACGAAACATGAAAATTACTTTCAAATTATTAACTGTAGTGAGTGTTTTATTCCTTTCTAGTTTCGACTGGAACGGGGATGAAATATTGACAAATTCTAGCAACTTGACAAAGTCAAAGAAGGAGCAATATCATCGTGATGCCACACGATTAGCACTTCGTATGCTATCTAGTGATTATAATTTTCAAGAAATTGATGTAGAGGTTTCGCATGAATTGGTTAATTCGATCTATAATGCTCTGATATCTGTTCACATGAGTTCAATAGAAGCCTCCAAAATTGTCACCAACCTACATAAATTGCATACATTTCCTGTTCCTTCAGTCAATAATTTTTTGGTGATTTATAAGCGCAATATCAAATGGGCAAGTCCATTGAGATTAGGAGATTGTAGCACTTCAAATGAAAGAATAAATGAACTTTGCAAAAAATATGGTCTAGTGATTGACAATAATATTGAGTGGGATGACGATCTTAATTCCTTCAATGTCAGATCATCTAAAGCATTAAACTTAACGCCAGTCGCAATAGCCTTTGAACAAATAGAAGGTGTCAAAAAAATAGATATGTTAACTCCATCAGGTGATGGCAATGATATAGAGATTGTAAAGAAAGATGATGGTTGGTTAATCAATTATATTATCAAATTTGATTCGTGTTTCAAATCTTGTAAAAAACAGCACAAATGGACCTTTGAGGTAGATGACAGTGGTAAGGTTGCTTTTTTAGGAGAATCTGGCGACGCTCTACCCGTATGGATGCAGAAAAGTTTAGACAGATAACCTGTAATTGTTATCTAACAATATATTTAAAAACAGCTTTTTAGATATAGTGTATTTTTTACATATTTAATCGTAACCTTATCAGAATTACACTCGTTTGTTTATCTGTAAATAATATATAATTATTTATAAGATATTTCAGGGTGAGTGTTTGTTCATAGTTTTTGTTTTTTGTTTTGTCCCCCGTTAGCGCGGGGGAAATTTTTTACCAATACATAACAATACATTTGCATAATAAATTATAAGACGAGTCTAATTATACACACTGAATATCGGTTTCCTTCCATTCGTATTCGCAGTTACGATTTTCTTAAACGATTACATTACAAAATCTTTTCATTTTATATTCTATAGCCATCGTATAGAGTATTTTCTTTTGATTAAACTTTAGTGTTTGTTCATAGTGTTTGTTTTTGTTTAGTCCCTGTCAGTTGCATGGCAGGGCTTTTTTTGCGACATGCATTAAGTTTATTATATTTAATGACATGACTCAAAAAGATCATCTAATATTTTTTGAAGCAGAACTTATGTAATTAGCGGATTTCAATATTTATATACCCTTTTGAAATTTATATATGTCCTATTACATAAATTCTATCACATTAATTATTTTTTATCTTTTAATTTGGACATTTTTGCATAAAATTCGTTTACATAATAAAGACTCATAAATAATCTTTCTTAAAAACTAGAGTTTTCTATAAACAAAACTAAAATCCTTTTTCAACCTCAATATTTGCAACCTCAATGAATAATATAATATTGTTTGATGATGACATTAGAGATGCCCTACTTCCTTTAACGTTTACTCGACCAGTAGGAGAAATCCGCTGTGGAATATTAACGATCCGAGAAAAATGGGAAAAATGGATGAGTGCTAAAGTCTCCTACATCACTCAAGATTACCTTGCTGAAAAATATCCGATTGACATCGAACCATCAAATTATGTAATTAATGGTTCTGTCCTCCCCTCTGATCCGCTTTGTCGATTGATTTCTCAATTAGACACCAACGAAGCGCTACTTCAAAATGGTGAATTAATTGCGGCTAAACTACATGCAGAACAGTTTGAACATTTAATAAAGAATGAAGAAATTGAAGAATTGGAGGGGTTTGAATTGGGCGACACACCTTTTATGCGTATCCAACAAGTTACAGATATTTTTAGTTTGAATAGCCGAGCAATCGAATCAGATTTCCGAGTCATTACAAAAAAACGATTATCCCAACCAATCTCGTCTACCAATAAAGTAATTGCTCCTGAAAACATATTTATTGAAGAAGGGGCAACGGTAGAATGTGCCATTTTAAATGCTTCCGAAGGGCCTATCTATATTGGTAAAAATGCTGAAATAATGGAAGGTGCAATCTTGCGTGGGCCCATTGCACTCTGCGAACATGCGACCATAAAAATGGGTGCAAAAGTATATGGTGGAACAACATTAGGGCCACATTGTAAAGGTGGTGGTGAAATCAGCAACGTCGTTTTTACAGGTTATTCTAGTAAAGGACATGATGGCTATCTCGGAAATGCCGTTTTAGGAGAATGGTGTAATATTGGAGCTGATACGAACAATTCTAATCTTAAAAATAATTACGCTGAAGTTCGTCTATGGAATTATTCTAGCGAAAGTTTTCAAAAAACAGGGCTTCAATTTTGTGGTCTCATTATGGGAGATCACTCCAAATGTGGTATCAATACTATGTTTAATACAGGCACTGTTGTGGGTGTTTCTGCTAATATTTTTGGTAGCGGTTTTCCACGCAACTTTATACCTTCTTTTGCTTGGGGTGGGCATAGTGGCTTTTCTACTTATCAATTAAAAAAGGTTTTTGAAACGGCACGTTTAGTAATGGCAAGACGAAATAAGAAGTTGACGGATCAAGACGAGGCTATTTTATCAACAATATTCGATTTGTCTCAATCTTATAGGAAATGGGATACTTCTAATAGCTAGTACTACTATTTCATAATACTATATTTTCATAGTCATCGTTGTCTAAATCTATCATTATAGGGATTTAGCTTCCTTTGTCACACAAAATGGTACGATTTTTTATCTAAAAAAATGTAAACCCATTTATTCAGAATGACTTTTGAAAATCAATTTACTACTTTAATCAAACACACACCTGCTGCAGTAGCTGTATTTGATGAACACATGTGCTACCTAGCGCACAGTGATCGGTGGTTAAATGATTATGGTTTAGGTAATCGAAACATTATAGGACAATCACATTATGATGTTTTTCCAGATATAAATGAAAAATGGAAAGCAGATCATCAGCGCGTTTTACAAGGAGAGACCTTTATTTCAGAAGATGAATGGCAGCGAGAAAATGGTGATGTTATTTATCTTAAATACCAACTTCGACCTTGGAAAAATAGATTAGGAGAAATCAAAGGTCTAATCATGTTTACGGAGGTGATTACAGAAGTGGTCGAAACCCGAAAAGCATTAGAACGCCGAAATGAGGAATTACAAGGAATATTCGATGCTTTCCCTGACATGTTTTTCCGACTAGATGAGGAGGGTACATACCTTGATTACAAAGCAGGAGCAAAAGAAACATTTATTCCACCAGAACAATTTATGGGTAAAACCATTCCTGAAATTATGCCACCAGACATGGCAAAACAACAGATGTCTTTACTACATAAATGCTTAGAATCGGGAGAAACTATACATATGGAATATTCCTTACCTTCTGCAACAGGAACAGAACACTTTGAGCTTCGTTTCTTACCCATGAAAAATAGAGAAGCTTTGGCAGTCATTCGAGAAATCACCCCTCTTGTCAACAGTCGAATCAAATTAGAAAAAACAGTCAACGAACTCAAACGATCCAATCTCGATTTAGAACAATTTGCGTTTGTAGCTTCCCATGATTTGAGAGAACCTATCCGAATGGTCGGTAGTTTTGCACAGGTGCTGAAAAATCAATATAAAGATACTATTGATACAGATGGACATCAATACTTAGATTTTATTATAGAAGGTGCTGTACGAATGAAGAATTTGACTGAAAATCTTCTAGAATATTCTCGGGTTGGACGAAAAGAGCAAGAATTCAAGTCTATTTCGATAGAATGTGTACTCAATACGCAAATAAAACATTTTACATTAGCCAATACAGAAAAACAAAAAGCAATTAATATTTCATATCAAAATTTACCTGAATATATCCTTTGCGAACCTAGTCAAATAGACATGTTATTTCATAATTTGATTAGTAATGCAATTAAATTTAATGAAAACAAACCCGTCATTTCAATAGATTACTCCACAGATACAGATCATCATATCTTTTCTGTTTCAGATAATGGAATTGGGTTATCAGAAAGTTACTCAACTAAAGTCTTTAAAATCTTTCAACGCCTTCATCAGCAAAATTATAAAGGAACTGGTATTGGACTAGCTCTTTGTAAGAAAATTACACAGCGACATGGTGGCAATATTTGGTATGAACCAAATAAAAAAGAAGGAACTACATTTTATTTTAGTTTAAAAAAAGACCATACCGAGTATGCAAAAAACCATCATACACATTGAGGACAATTTAGCAGATGTTTTTCTTACCCAAAAAGTAATAACTGGATTAGATATTGAATCCGAATATCTCCATTTCAAAAATGGCTTAGAAGGATTAAACTATCTCAAATCTAATGATACTTCGCCTAGTCTGATCTTATTGGACATTAACATGCCTATTATGGATGGAAAAGAATTTCTGAAGGCCAAAAATGATGAACCATTTTTACGATATATTCCCGTTGTTATCTTTTCATCTTCTTGCCATACAAAAGACTTAGAAGAGTGTTATAACCTACAAACGAATGGATATATTCAAAAAACGATGGATTTGATTGTTTTGAAAGAAACACTTCAAACAACGGTTACTTTTTGGCTGAAATATAATGTTAGTCTTTTAGAGCAACATAATTAATAATTTTTCTATGTAAATTTTTACGGAATTATAATATTCTGGTTTTTAACACTAAAGTATGAATATAGTTATCCTAAAAGTACTTACTTTTGAGGAATTTTTATGATATAAATTGATTCCTCATGGCAAAACAGTTACCTTCAATTACATCAGATTTGAGACAATTTATTGAACAGCAAAAAGTTTTTTTTGTAGGTACGGCGGCTGCCGAAGGGCGTATTAATCTATCTCCAAAAGGAATGGATTCATTTAGAGTTATTGATGAAAATCAAATCATTTGGCTTAATTTAACGGGCAGTGGTAACGAAACAGCAGCACATTTGCTGAAAAATGATCGAATGACCATTATGTTTTGTTCTTTTGAAGGCAAACCATTAATTCTACGACTGTATGGACATGCTAAAATTTATCATCCAAGAGATGCTGAATACCATCAATACATTCATTTGTTTCCAACTATTGCAGGTGCGAGACAGATCATTAATATGGACATAGAAATGGTACAAACATCTTGTGGTTATGCCGTTCCATTTATGGAGTTCAAAGAAGAGCGTACTCAATTACAATCATGGGCTGAAAAGCAAGGTAAAGAACGTATTGAAACCTATTGGAAAGATCGAAATACAAAAAGCATTGATGGTTTCGAGACAAATATAATTCAATAAACATGCGACCACCTGCCTGGAAACGCTATCTCAGTTATTTAACAGAATTTCATATAGAAAGTGCTCCAAGTGACCATAACCCTCATCTTTATGTGAGTTTGAGCAGAGGAAGATACCAACTTTGTACTGCCAATGCTATCTACTCTTATGAAGATTTGTATGATAATTTTGGCTTAGCTTTCAACCAAATGAACTTGGATAAAATCGAAGGACAACGGATGTTAATTCTCGGTTTTGGCTTGGGTAGTATTCCTTTCTTATTAGAAAAAAAACACCAAAAAAAGTTTGATTATACAGCCGTTGAGATTGATGAATCTGTTCTATATTTAGCTAATAAATATATGATGCCCGATATGGAATCTTCGATACAATTCATTTGTACAGATGCAGCCGTGTTTGTAGACGTTTGTCAAGAGCAATTTGATTTGATAGCCGTTGATGTGTTTTTAGACGACATTATCCCAGATGCATTCCAGCAAGAAGATTTTTTAACTTCTTTAACAAAACTCCTAGCCCCTAAAGGTGTTTTAATGTATAATCGCTTGTCTCAAACAAAAGAAGACAAGTATAAATCACAATTATTTTATTCAGATATTTTCAAACCGATATTTCCTGAAGGTGCGTATCTTCAAGTCAACGGCAATTGGATGTTATTTAACAGAAAAGATATATTAAGAAGCACATGAAAGCCCTAGTTTTATCTCGTAAACGATCATTACCCGTATTAGAAGAAATAGATTTTCCAGAACTGCAAACCAATCAAGTATTGGTAGATTTGAAGGCCGCTGCTTTAAATCATAGAGATGTTTTGATTGTAGATGGAAAATACGGTAGAATTGATCTTCCAGTTGTGTTGGGTTCTGATGGAGCAGGTACACTGAATGGAAAAGATGTTGTCATTAACCCAAGTACAAACTGGGGGGATAATCCAACTGCTCAAAGTGACAATTTTAAAATATTGGGCGCTCCAGATGATGGAACGTTTGCGGAATCCGTTGCCATAAATCAACAACAGATTCACCCGATGCCCCCTCACTTAAATTATCAAGAAGCAGCTGCACTACCTTCTGCTGGTTTGACCGCTTACCGTGCTTTATTTACAAAAGGTGATATTCAAGAAGATGACAGAGTATTAATTACCAATATTGGTGAAGGTGTTTCTGTTTTGGCTTTGCAGTTTGCGCTAGAAGTTGGAGCACGTGTGTTTGTAACTTCAAGTTCAGATGAAAAACTAGAAAAAGCACTTGAATTGGGTGCTGAGGGCGGAGCAAATCACGATGTTCGATTTTGGGCGAAAGATCTAAAATCTCAAACAGGTGGATTTGACATTATTTTAGATGCTGCCGCAGGGAATAGTTTTACCGATTTAGTGAATGCTGCTGCTCCTGGTGGTAAAATTATTGTTTATGGTGGTCATAATGGTTATACGTCTAAACTTGATCCAAAAATGATTTTCTCAAAACAATTATCCATTTTGGGAGTCACTTTAGGAACATCTGATGAATTCGTATCTATGTTGCGTTTTGTTAACGAATATGAAATTATTCCAATTATTGATGAGGTATACGACTTAGAAGACGCAGCAAAGGGATTTGAGCGTATTCAAAATAATGAACAGTTTGGTAAATTTGTTTTAAATATTTAGTTCTCTAAGTAATGGACGAAAAATAAGTTCCGTATTTTGACAAGGAAATTTTGAAGCAAGACAAGGCGAAAAAAATAGGGATAGCCCAGCTATCACTGCCTGTCCCGACTCCTCGGGGAGGCTTTTCAACGCGGTATTGATTTAAAAGTACCAGTCACCAAATCGGGAAGTTATTATTTGACCATTACTAAAACCATTTTCTATAAAAAATATTACCAGTAATCCATTGTCGACGTTCGGCAATGTTGATACTGTTGTAATTATCAGTAATATTTATTTTACCCTGTATACCAAGACCTAGTTCGTTGGTTTGGTTGATTAATCGACTTCCTTCTAATCGCATTAAAGCAGACAATACACCACTTTTTTTGTAGGAACTATCTTCTAAGCGAGTATATTCCCCCATACGCTCTGCATCTTGGAATGTATTTCCATTTGCACTATTCCAAATAGCAACATCTAATCCCGTTGCAATACTTACTATCCAATCGGCTTCCGTCTGGTCATAAAACCCAATCCATATATTTCCGTAGGCTTGACGATAAGTCTGATAGAAAGTTGCTTGAACGGAGTTAAAAACAGTGGCTTCTATTGTTCCCATTTCTGTCTCTGTCGTTCCATCAGGCAAGTTTCTGATAACAATTGGTTGATTTTCAATCAACATGGGTTCTGTATTCGCATAATAATCATCTAACCGATCCATGGATTGCTGAACACCCAAGTGTCCTTCTACATATATTTTTTGATTTATAAGTTGACGATAAGATAGACTTATATCTATAACGTCTAAGGTCAATTCTGCATCATTTCGGCGCTGAATAATATCTTGACTACTCGAATTTTCCGCTTCTAGTGTACGATTGTTCCAACCATAGCCAATATGAACCCCCAAACCTTTATTATATTTGTTGGTATTATATTGTGGTAGATCATCAACTTTTGGTAGTTCTTCCCAAGGTTTTAATGTAGGCATCTTAAAATCATATTTTATAAGATTAGTGATGGTACTATTCTCTAAATAATTTACAGTTCGTTTTTCTAATAAAATAGGCAGATCAAGGTTTTTTGTTAATTTTTGAGATGCTAGTAGTAAGGAATCATCTTGTTCTGTAACACCTACTGATTCTATAGATTTCTTAGTTTTAGTCTGAATGATCTGTTCTTTAATACTTGGAAAAGAGGTCGTATTATTCAGGATTTTAATATTTTCAACATCTCTATTTTTATCATTAATTTTTGAGTTTTTAGTGCCTATTTTCTCGTTATTTAGTGCTGATATTTTTTCTAAAACAGAATTAATTTCTTCTTTTTCAGAAGGTGCATCATCCTGATGAGTTGAAGCTAGTAAAGTTGCATTCGTTGATTCTATTTTTTTCGTTGGTAGGGTCACTGGTTTTTCTATAGGTGTTATTGACGCCGTACTATGGGTAGTCTTTTGCTCATTGTATTGAACGTTATTATCTTGAAGGGCATATGAATCACTATTGTTATTAAATGTCCATAATAACATTGAAAGAATCGCGAAGCTTCCAAGACCACCGAACCACCAGAGTAGAAACCTTCTTGATTTCTTGGGTTGTCGACGGTTCTGTAAAGCTGCCCATTCCGCTTCCATATCCATTGGTGCTTCTTGTCCATCGAAGCGATTTCTTAAATTATTTTCGAGCCAATCCTTATCCATAATTTGGTGTTTTTTTACTTGCTTTTTCTTGTAAGATCGTTTTCAATAATTTTTTAGCACGTGTATATTGAGAACGAGAAGTTCCTTCAGATATGTTCAAGTAATTCGCAATTTCTTTGTGTTTGAGACCTTCAAAAATATATAGATTGACGATTTCTCGATAGCCATTGGGTAGTTCCCAAATGCTTTCAAGGATGGCTTCATCACTTATTTTGTTCATTTCATCTGCTTCTATTACTTCACCAAATTCAGGGAGAATCGTTGGAAAAGTCAGGGTAATAGTTACTTTTTGTTTGCGTAAATATTGTAAGACAAGATTTGTACAAACACGATGAAGCCAAGCCTCGAAAACGCCTTTTTTAGGATTATAATATGGTAAACGGTCGAACACATGTATAAAACATTCTTGCATCAAATCTCTAGCATCTTCGCTTTTGCGACAATATCGTTTGCAAAGTGCCAACACTCGACCAGCAAAAGTACAGAACAACTGTTTTTCTGCTTTTGGGTCTCCTTTTAAACAAGATTGTATAAGTTCGTGGGTATTCAAAAATAAATAGTTTGTTTTCACTTCCTCCAATCCGATAATGGATTGGAGGTTTTATGGATTTTATTGAGCCAGTATTTTTTTTATTACTGCACTAGAGCTTTTATATCCAAAGTACAGTTTTCATACACTGTACCCGATAATTCGTCTGTGACAGTTACTTCATTTGAACTAAAATGCCAAATGGAACCAGGTGTAGTAGAGTCTTCAATGACATTAAAATCTGATACATTTATAATATAAGTTTGATCTACAGAACCAAAGACTGTATATTGATAAGACATCGCCCAAAGTGGCTCTCCGACGCCCATGTTCCAGTCAATAAAAACGAGTTCGTGCTGTACCGATCCGTTTGGAAAATCCTGTGTTGTTTTAACTGTATACGCTCCACTATTTTCATCAATTGAAACAGTACACGGTGTCCATACTTGATCTACTCCGTCAATTGTCAATGTAAACGCTTGTTCAATTACCTGATCGCAGGCGGATATATTTCCAAAATTCAACTCTGGGGCAATTGTTACAGTTTCTTCAGTACTACCTAAAGATGCATCAATATCTACTCCAAAATAAGTAATGTCTGTTGCGCCACAATCTTGATATACTCTTTGAAATATGCCATCATCATTAGTCAATACGATGTCGTTTACCAGTCCGTCATCTGTACGAATAACAACATAGCTATTGCTAACACCTTGACCATTACAATCTACAACTATTCCTGTAATATTGATCCACTCATCACTACTTGAATCGATATTAATAACGGGTAAATTTGTATCAGTATTAAACGGGCCTATTTGTTCAGAATATAATAATTCTTGACATTGATTGAAAACTTCTAATAGTAGTATCTCATCTTTTGGTACGTTCCCTTCAAAGAATCCTTTCTCGAATGTATTCACAATACCGTAGGTTTCATTGGATAATTGTGTAATTTGAACTTGGTAATACGGAAAGCGATTACCACTATCTATGCGCCCTTCCAAGAAAATAAAGTCTTGTGGTACATCGCAATTCCACCATGTAAAATGGGCAACCTCACCCACATATACGTTTCCTTGTAAAGTAGCAGCACCTTCCTCTATCCACATTCCACTATCAGTATCAAAGTGCCACAATGGAATATTATCGGGTGCTTGACCTTGCAGAGAAGTTGGTACTGGTGTTGTTAACGTTGCATTTTTAGACAACTGTAATGGATTCCCAGCATCATCCTCCAATTCTACATTCATCATACCATAACTTTTCAATAACTGAGCTTCATTTTCTTGATTAACAGCCATTAAATTCCCTGGCATAACTTCATCTAAATCATCTATCGTTGGATCTAAATAATGGGTATACACGTTTACCTGTCCTGTGTATGAGTTTCCGCTTTCATCTTGGAAAGCATTAGCTGGAAAAGTAATTTTACCATTGCTATTCGTCGTAATTTCACCACCAGTAGTTGCCTGAATACTTCCAGTTATATTTCGTGGAATCAATTGTATGTTTGCTTCTAATGCTTGATCTGGATTGACTTGAACCGTTTTAGTGGCTGTAAAATAACCGTCTTTGAGAACGGTTAACACAGCATTTCGATTTTGAACGACTGCTTCAATAGAAAAGAAGCCATTTTCATCTGTTTGGAGGCTCGTATTGCCCCAGATTATCTGAGCTTCAGAAATAATATTTTGATCTCTGTCGGTGACTTTTCCATAGACTTTTCCAGTTTCGTATTCGATTACAGTTGGTGGAGGAATAACTACATCCTGATTCGTGATAATATCATCTTTTCGACATCCTACAATGGCAATTAAACATATTATTAATAAATAAAATTGATTTTTCATGCTTTATAATTTCAGTTGTTAGTAAAAGAACGAAGGTGCGCCGCTTCTACTATACTTAATGCACTTAAATATAAAACGCTGCATCTCATTTATACTTTTTTGAGAAAAATTAAAAAACAGTAAGTATTTAGATTCAAATAAGAAGTATAAGTTCAAAATCTTTATATTTGTATAGCATGACTCTATTACTGTACATTGGAATTTTTTATATCTTTCTTTGTGTGACCTTCTACTTCACACAGCACTTTTTCTTTTTTCGTCCAGAAATACTACCTCATAATTTTGCATATAAATATGAGTTTCCATTTGAAGAAGTACATTTTGATATGGAGGATGGTGGTGTCATTAATGGTCTAATTTTTAAAGTCCCTAACTCCAAAGGCGTTGTTTTTTATTTTAAAGGAAACTCTCGAAGTATCAAGGGCTGGGCGAAATTTGCACGAGACTTTGTCAGTAAAGGCTACGATTTTTTTATGATTGATTATCGGGGTTTTGGTAAAAGTACAGGAAAACGTTCCGAACGAATTTTATACAACGATGGACAACATGTCTACAAATGGCTAACCGAACAATATACGGAGAAAGAGATTATCATCTATGGCAGATCATTAGGTAGTGGTATCGCTACGAGAATTGCTTCTTGGAACAAACCCCGTATGCTAATTTTAGATTCGCCTTATTTCAGTTTTTACTACCAAATTCGACGATTTGCTTTTATCTTACCCATCCAATGGTTACTGCGTTATCAGATTCGCACCGATCAATTTATTAAAAAAGTAGATTGTCCCGTTTTTATTCTACATGGCACTAAAGACCGATTGATTCCAATTAATCAAAGTAAAAAGTTAAAACAATTAGCTCCGCAGAAAATAGAATTATTCGAAATCGAAGGTGGAGGACATAACAATTTACCTGACTATGCAATTTATCACGACTATTTGTATGATATTCTGAATGATGACAGTTTATATGATCGTGTAAAAAATCAGTTTAATAAAAAAGAAATGGTTTGAACTTAATAGTGAAATGGTGACTGGAGTCATCATTTCACTTTAACTATAAAAAAAATATGTCAATACCCAATTTTAAAAATAGAACACTTAATCTTCAACTTGGAAATACATCAAAAGAGAACGCTGAAAAATGGGAAACAGCTGAAAAAATTACTGTCCCATCTCACTTTTCGAAGACCGATATTAAAGACATACCACATCTGTCTTACGTAGCAGGTTTACCACCTTATTTGCGTGGTCCATACAGTTCTATGTATATGGGACGAGCTTGGACAATTCGCCAATATGCAGGGTTTTCGACCGCCGAGGAAAGTAATGCTTTTTATAGAAGAAACTTAGAACAAGGACAAAAAGGATTATCCGTAGCATTTGATTTAGCAACACATCGTGGTTATGACTCCGATCATGAACGGGTCAAGGGTGATGTAGGAAAAGCAGGTGTTGCTATTGATAGTGTAGAAGATATGAAGGTCTTATTTGACCAAATCCCGTTGGATAAAATGTCCGTTTCAATGACGATGAATGGTGCTGTCATTCCGATTATGGCTTTTTATATTGTGGCTGCCGAAGAACAAGGTGTTGCTCCCAAGCAACTAAGCGGAACGATTCAGAATGATATTCTGAAAGAATTTATGGTGCGTAATACCTATATTTATCCGCCTGCCCCTTCTATGCGTATCATCGCAGATATTTTTGAATTTACAGCACAACACATGCCTAAATTTAATTCTATTAGTATCAGTGGTTATCACATGCACGAAGCTGGTGCGACTGCCGATATTGAGTTAGCTTATACTTTAGCAGACGGATTAGAATATATTCGTGCAGGACTAAAAGTCGGACTCAAAATAGATGATTTTGCACCTCGCTTATCTTTTTTCTGGGGTATTGGTATGAATCATTTTATGGAAATTGCAAAAATGCGAGCAGGACGTCTGTTATGGGCAAAAATTGTTAAAGAATTTAATCCCCAAAATCCAAAATCACTGGCACTTAGAACCCACTGTCAAACATCTGGTTATAGTCTAACAGAACAAGATCCATTCAATAATATTGCTCGAACTTGCATTGAAGGCATGGCGGCTACATTGGGTGGAACTCAGTCTTTACACACCAATTCACTAGATGAGGCTATTGCATTACCTACTGATTTTTCAGCAAAAATTGCACGAGATACACAGATTTATCTACAACAAGAAACCGATATTATCAAAGCGGTTGATCCATGGGGCGGTTCTTATTATGTAGAATATTTGACGGATCAATTGGTCAAAAAAGCATGGAAATGGATGCAAGAAGTAGAAGCATTAGGTGGTATGGCAAAAGCTATTGAGCAAGGTGTTCCCAAAATGCGAATTGAAGAAGCCGCAGCTCGTAAACAGGCTCGTATTGATAGTGGAAATGAAAAAATTATTGGTGTTAATCTATTTCGTTTAGAAGAAGAAGCTCCGATAGATGTTCTGGAAATTGATAACACCGCTGTTCGTGAAGCACAGATCAAACGATTGACAGCGCTCAAAGCTAATAGAGACGAAAAGGCTGTTCAAGCAGTATTAGAAGAAGTATATCAGACAGCTCGATCTGGTGAAGGAAACCTTCTTGCAATTGCCGTTAAAGCTGCTCGTTTAAGAGCTACTTTAGGTGAAATATCTAACGCAATGGAACGTGCTTTCTCTCGTTATGTCGCCACAACTCGATCTATTTCTGGTGTATATTCTAATGAAATTCGTATGGATGATACTTTTAAAAAAGCACAAGATTTAGCTAACCAATTTGCTAAATTGGATGGTCGTCGACCACGAATTATGATTGCAAAGCTAGGCCAAGACGGGCATGATAGAGGGGCAAAAGTGATTGCCACTAGTTTTGCAGACATCGGATTTGATGTTGATATCGGTCCACTCTTTCAAACACCTGCTGAAGCTGCTAAGCAAGCAACTGAAAATGATGTCCATATTTTAGGTATTTCTTCACTAGCAGCAGGTCACAAAACACTCGTCCCTGAAACCATCAAAGCACTTAAAGACTTGGGGAGAGATGACATTATGGTTATTATTGGCGGGGTGATTCCTGCTCAAGACTATGATTATTTGTACAAAACAGGGGTTTTAGGTGTCTTCGGTCCAGGAACTGTCATTGCTAAAGCAGCTTCCAGTATTTTAGAGATTCTGATACAAAGCGTCGAAGAATAGATATATTTTTTAGCTATATTTATTAAAAAGCTGTCATAACTCTTACTGTATTTTAAGATTATTTTTACAAGTATTACGCATTTTGTTATTTGCAAAAAATCTTTGTAGAAATATGTGTAATTATCAAGATAGGCTAGACAGTACGAGCTTTGATTCCAAAGCACCTTATAAAGTGTTGACGAATCAAATTGGTCTCGTTATCTGCATTACACAATTGGCGATCATGTTAACCGTCCTACAATTACACACCGCCATTGTATTGCTGTGTAGCATTGCTTTTTTTACTTCAATCGTAGGATATTATTTAATCAAAAAAAAGCAATACGATTCTGGGATTAAACTTTCTCTTTCTACTTCTTTTATTTGTTTATCTATCATTCATTATGTCGTACAAGAATCTGAAAATATTCACATAATTGTATGGTATTTGATCGCTGTTCTTATTGCAAGTTTTTTGATCAATAAAAGATGGGCAGCCACTTTGCTTGGTATATGTCTTTTTAATACTATTCTTATCGGAGTGATCTCAAATTATAGTATTAATATATTCAATATAATTCATTTAGAGGATTTTGCAGTACGGGAAAAAGGGTTCTTTTATTATACTAGATTAGTTATTCCATTCTTTGTCATCTACTTTTTAATCAACAACTATATTAGCAATAAGGCAAAAACTGAACAGAAAACCATTCAGCTTTTACAACAAAAAAATATTTTAAATAAACGACTAAGTTCTAGTGAAAGGAAATATAAAAATTTAGTAGAAGAAGTAGATGACTTAATCTACAAGGTCAACCATAAAGGAGCAATTGTCTACGCTAATCAAACTGCTTGTGAAAAAACGGGTTTTAATGAATCTGAATTACTATCGTTCGATTATTTATCTTTAGTGAAAGAAGGGTTTAAAAGAGAACAAACACGCTTCTTTGTAAATCAAGCCAAAAATCAACAAAGAGTTTCATATATCGAATTTCCTATGGTTTCTAAAAATGGTCAAACAGTTTGGCTCGGGCAAAAAACTAGTATGTTTTTTGATGAAAATGGTCATAATCAGGGTTCTTTGTGTATTGCAAGAGACATCACAGAAGAACGAGCTATTAAAGAAGAATTAGTCAGAGCTAAGGAAAAGGCTATTGAAGCTACAAAAGTAAAAGCTCATTTTCTATCTTCTATGAGTCATGAAATTCGTACTCCCATGAATGCAGTCATCGCTCTTACGCACCTATTGTTAGAAGAAGATCCGAAGGAAACTCAACAAGAACACTTACAAACGCTCAAGTTCTCAGCGGAAAATTTATTACATCTAATTAATGATATTCTTGATTTTAGTAAAATAGAAGCGGGTAAAGTCACCTTCACAGAAACGACATTTAATCTTAAACGAGTGTTGACCACCATTCAACATGGTCTAGGAAGCAAAGCTAGAGAAAAAGGTATTCAGTTGCATTTACGTTTTGATAAACACACCCCTTCCATGGTCGTAGGCGATCCATTGCGGTTAACGCAAGTGTTAAATAACCTTGTTGGGAACGCAATTAAATTTACACATAAAGGAGAAGTAGTTGTTAATGTCAGCACTATTTTTCAATTTCCAGATTCCAATAATATTCAGTTTGTGATAAAAGATACAGGAATTGGTATTCCTTCTGATCATTTGAGTTCTATTTTTAATGATTTCTCACAAGTCAACAACACAAATATTCGTCAAGGAACTGGCTTAGGGTTAGCAATTACCAAAAATATTTTAGAACTTCAAGGTAGCCATATTAATGTATTCAGTGAGCTTAATAAAGGCTCTATATTCAAATTCACATTGAACTTTAAAAAAGCTAAAAATCCACTAGGCGTACTTCCTATTCGACCACACAAACCCAATTCTATTTATCCCATTTGTAATAATTTAACACTCAGTAATACTCGACTATTATTGGTGGAGGATAATAAAATCAATCAAAAGGTCACTATTAATTTCTTAAAAAAATGGGGAATCGACGTTGATATTGCCGAGAACGGAAAAATTGCAACGGAGCTCGTTCAAACCAAAATATATCAAATTATCTTAATGGATTTACAGATGCCCGTTATGGATGGGATTGAAGCAACTAAAATTATCCGTTCTATGGAAGGTTACTACTCCACTGCCCCAATTATTGCCTTAACAGCTTCAGCTATATATGAAGTACAAAAAGAAACCAATCGAATTGGATTTACAGATTTTATTGCCAAACCATTCTTACCAGCAGATTTATATAAAAAAATCAATCAACACATGGTACTTCCCAAAGCTACTGCTAGAAGTTGACCAATATTCTAAATTTAAATAGAGCTTAGTAACGAAAAAACAATAACTTGAACATTTAGCTTATGATCTTTGATGTCAATACTACGTTGAAAATACTCGCTGATGCTAGGCATCGCCTGCGTTTTTCGCCTTGTCTTGACTCCAAATCTCTATTTCTAACTTGTTCAACTTATTATTTCATCGTTACTTATCGTTAAAAATCTTTAAAAATTCATCCATTTTCTAAACTTTCCTATTCTTCTAAACCTTATCCTTACACAACTTCATTTATTGATTTATAAAATAATAAAATGGCTTATAATCCATTAACACCAGAAGAAGAATACATCATCCTAAAGAAAGGAACGGAGCGTCCTTTCACAGGAGAATATAACAACCACAAAGCGGCTGGAACGTACATTTGTCGCCAATGTAATGCCCCACTTTATCGATCAGAAGATAAATTTGATTCAGGTTGTGGTTGGCCTAGTTTTGATGATGAAATTGAAGGTGCCATCAAAAAAGAAACAGATGCCGATGGGCGTAGAACAGAAATTCTGTGCAATAACTGTGGTGGACACTTGGGACATGTTTTTGTAGGAGAACGTCTGACTGCTAAAAATACGCGTCACTGTGTCAATTCTTTATCCATGCGTTTTATTCCAAAAAACAATGATTAAGTATTGGACACACCACTATTAAAGTATATTCATCAATGTGTTACCCTTTCAACTGCCGATCATGAAGGGATTATGGAGTTTTTTCAACCTATTCAATATCCTAAAAAAACTATTTTACTAAATGAAGGCGAGATTTGTAAGTTTGAGGGATTTGTCACTAAAGGTTGTATCAAAACATATTTCATAGATCAAAATGGCTTTGAAGTAATTCTGACCTTTGCTACCGAGAATTGGTGGGTGAGCGATATTGCTAGCTTTCAAGATCAACGACCCAGTAAAACCTGTATTGAAACTATCGAAGCATCAGAATTGCTCATTTTGACACCTGATTCAAAAGAAGCGCTCCTTTCTAAATATCCAGATTTAGAACGGATGTTTCGACTCATGGTGCAGCGACACTTAGCGGCCTATCAAGAGCGATTATTTGGTAATATTGCACTCACAGCTGATAAAAGATATGCCCTGTTTCTAGAAAAATATCCTGATCTTCCTCAACGGATACCTCAACATTTGATTGCCTCATATTTGGGTATTTCACCTGAATTTTTAAGCCGTCTACGAAAAAGAAAATCTAAAAAATAGTAATTTCGACACATTTCATTCCATTTTATTGAACTAGATCAATGTTTTTCAATCTCTATCCCCCTTATCTTTGTATTGTCAATTGAATTAAAACTTAAAATATTAGAATCATGAATAGAAAAGATTTCATCAAAAAAGGACTTTTAGGCACGGCTATGTTTGCATCAACCAGTGCTATAGCTAATGTTACTAAAAATAATATTGACGAACTCAAAGAACTCGATATTGTAGGTTTTAATCATATTCCAAACACCAAATCAACAATTATGGCAAATACAGTATTGCACAAAGCCAACACGAGAGGTGTGGCTAATCACGGATGGCTTAATTCTCATCATACCTTTAGTTTCGCAAATTATCACAACCCCGAGCGTATGCACTTTGGTGTGTTGCGGGTATTGAACGATGATATTGTGGATGCAGGAATGGGTTTTGGGAAACATCCGCACGATAATATGGAGATCATCAGTATTCCATTAGAAGGGGATCTTGAACACAAAGATAGCATGGGTAACACGACGGTGATCAAAAACGGTGATATTCAGGTGATGAGTGCTGGAACAGGCATCACACATAGTGAATACAATAAAAATAAAGACAGTAAAGTGAAATTTCTACAAATTTGGATGTTTCCAAATCAAAGAAACGTAACGCCTCGATACGATCAGATCACGTTAAAGGAAGAGGATCGTACCAATAAATTACAACAAATCTTGTCACCCAATCAACATGATGCAGGTGTATGGGTACATCAAAATGCGTGGTTTCACTTAGGAAAATTTGATGACTGTGCCGAAACGACTTATCAGTTGAAAGACAGTAAAAACGGTGTTTACGCTTTTGTCATCAATGGAGATATCACGATTAACGATCAAGAACTAAATCACCGTGACGGATTAGGGATCTGGGACATCAACGAACTTCAAATTAAGGCCAACAGCGATAATGCAGAAGTTTTATTGATGGAAGTACCCATGAATATTTAACCAAAGTCTTCTATCAGTTAGCAGGTATAAAATAATATAAAATATCTGCTAACTGATTTTTCACAATTATCTACACATCCTATCACCCAATTCTTAAAACATCAACATGAATATAGTAGCTTTTGGAGCAAGTGCCAGTAAAAAATCCATCAATAAAATTTTTGCTCATTTTGTAGCGCAACAGTTTAAAGGTACAGTTGATCTTCTGGATTTAAATGATTATCCACTACCGCTTTATACGGTTGATATTGAACAAGAAATTGGTATTCCCATTGAAGTGAAAGTTTTTGATAAAAAATTAGAACGAGCTGATTTGATCGTCATTTCTTTGGCAGAACATAACGGAACATATACGGCTGTTTTTAAAAACCTTTTCGACTGGGTTTCTCGTCACCGACTGAAAATGTTTGAAGGTAAAAATGTAGTTTTAGTTTCAACAGCACCAGGCGGCAGAGGTGGAAAAGGTGTAATGGATGCCGCTTTAGTGCGTTTTCCCATTCATGGCGCAACTATTTTAGGGCATTTCAGTCTGCCTAAATTCTATGAAAACTTTAGTATAGAAACTGGTATTATTGACGAGGCTTTAAAAAATGATTTCAATAGCTTTATTCAAGAAACAGAAGTTAAGTAGTCAGTCAAAATTACTTGTGTAAAAAAATCATCCGTCATAAAAAGAGTAAATAATTGATTTTAAGAGAATTATGAACGATTTTTTGACGGATTTAGAAGATTTGTTTTACACTAATTTTACTGACAAGCTACTTACTATAGCTAAGATCAACAGCTGAAGCATCTATTTGATAATACTATTTTTACTTCCAACAATATAAATCCCCATTTATTGTTAAAAAAAATCGGATACTCCATTAAGGCATAATATTTGAAACTCACTATTTGACAGTCACAAAATTTAATTTTTGAATTTTTTATTTCTGATCTAGGTGTGTAATGATAATGTACATTACTACTAATGACTAGAACTCCCCTACCAATAAATATACTGATCAAACCACTATTTTTATGCTAATTGCGTTCACGCATCTATGGGAGAAGATGCTTAACATAGGGAACGATTATCTAATATCAAGGGCTCATATTGCACTTGGTAGGATTTACAATATTATACTTTTTATATTGACATTATGTAGTTTAGTGTCACTGATAAACGAAGTTGCGCAAGGACATTTTTACGGGACAATTAATAATGTTGTGATATGTTTAGCCGTTTTTACTGTTGTATATCTCAAGTATCGTGGAGAATTGTGGAAAAGTGCTTTTTTATTAAACATAATGCTTCCTTTAAGTATTAGTACGCTTGCCATATTTTATACCAATGTAAAGTTTCTACCTTTCTATTTTTGTGCATTTATTATCAGCGGAGCTTTATATAGTCAGGAACAATGGATTAAATATTTTTTCGTAGCCTACAATACTGTCTGTCTATGTTTTATTTATTGGTATCAATCGAATTATGGCTCGGTTATCAATAATGCATTTCACGATAAAAGTAATATCGTTGTTTTTATAAACTTTGCCCTTTTCTTTCTAATTCTGATTTTTCAAATTATAAACAAATTGATCGTTGCTGGTGCAGAAATTGAAGCTTTAAATCAGCAGTTACTCGATAAAAATCAAAATTTGAATAAGGAAAAAGAAGAACTACAAAAGTTTGTTTACCACGACTTAAAAGCACCGCTTAATACTATTAGTAATTTTACAGGATTGATTGAAAAAGAAGTTAAAAAATACAATAATTCTAAATTGAATCAATACTGCCATTTTGTAATTGATGGCACAAAAAAAATGGATAAATTAATCAACGAAAGCCTTCTATTGGCACAGGATAGTGACCTTGAGAATTTACAACCACAATCCATTAATCTTCAACAATTAATTGAAGAAATTGAGATTGACTTATCCTCTAAATATGACAATTTTATTATTCAAAAAAATAACCTTCCTACTATCCAAGGTCATCACACTATTTACAAAAAAATATTTCAAAACCTAATTCAAAATGGTCTAAAATACAATACATCCGAACAAAAGATCATTACCATATCTCACAAGAAAAAAAATGGTTTGTTTGTCTATTTTGTTGAAGACAATGGTATCGGTATTCCTGAACACCAATATAAGTCTATTTTTGAAAAATATAATAGAGGAAATCATCAAAACAACTTCGAGGGTACAGGATTGGGTCTAGCAATTACGCAACAAATGCTAGCTAACCTAAATGGTAAAATTAAAGTGATGTCTACTCAAAACAAGGGTTCTATCTTTACCATTACGCTACCACCTACTAATTATATACCAGTCTTAAATACAGGTCAACAACGGTCATCTTTCTATGATGTCAATCCCCTACCCAATTAATTATGTAAAAACTGAATGCCATTTTTAGGAAATAAAATAGTATTTTAAGGTCTTCAATAAACTAGGTGCTTTGAAGACTTTTTTATTTCAAATCATGCTTTCTTTTTTATGGAAAACAATATCAATCGCCGAAAATTCATACAATCTTCAACCCTTGCAGGTGCAGCACTTATTGCGCCCACCCATGTAACTAAAGCTACTGGACTTATTCATAAAAGTCCAAATTCTAAAATTAACATTGGGTTTATTGGTGTTGGTTTACGAGGTCAAAACCATGTTGATCTTTGTTTAAAACGAGAGGATTGTGCCATAGTAGCGATCTGTGATATTGATAATGACATGTTAGATCAAACCAAAAAAATGATCTCTAAAGCAGGAGCATCTATTCCAAAAATCTTTACTGGAAATGATCGTGCATACTTGGAGTTGCTTCAACAAGAAAACATTGATGCCGTCATTATTTCAACGCCCTGGCGATGGCATACTGAAATGTCCGTGGCGGCCATGCAAGCAGGCAAATATACAGGTGTAGAAGTTTGTGGAGGTTTTTCACTAGATGAATGTTGGGAGCTCGTGCGTACACATGAAGCAACCCAAACGCCCCTTTTCTTTTTAGAAAATGTTTGTTATCGACGGGATGTCATGGCCATTTTAAATATGGTTCGGCAGGATATGTTTGGTGAATTAATTCATTTAGAAGGTGGCTACCAACACGATTTACGAGGTGTGAAATTTAATGATGGTGTTACGCCCTATAACTCAGGTGTAGAATACGGTGACAAAGGATATAGCGAAGCGCGCTGGAGAACGCACCATTCTATTCATAGAAATGGTGAACTGTATCCAACTCATGGTATCGGGCCAATAGCACAATATATTAATATCAATCGGGGTAATCGCTTTTTGCAGTTAACATCAATGGCTTCTAAGGCTAGGGGTTTACACAACTATATTATCAATCATCCGAAAGGCGGAGCTACTCATCCCAATGCGACATTAAAATTCAATTTGGGTGATAAAATCACTACGATGATTCAGTGTTCCAATGGCGAAACAGTTGTATTACACCATGATACAAGCCTACCTCGTCCTTATTCACTTGGTTTTAGAGTGCAAGGAACAAAAGGACTTTGGATGGCCGTCAATAAATCCTTACACATTGAAGGCATTAGCCCAGCACATCGTTGGGAAGATGCACAGCCTTATTTAGATAAATATGACCATGAATTATGGAAAAGACATGAACAAAAAGCGATTGGTGCAGGACATGGTGGTATGGATTTTTTCTTAATCAATGCCTTTGTAGAATGTGTAAAACGCAATGAACGACCACCGTTTGATGTGTACGATGCCGCAACGTGGCTTGCTATCACACCTCTGTCTGAACAATCTATTGCGTTGGGTAGTCAGCCTGTAATGTTTCCAGATTTCACTCGTGGACGATGGATCAATCAAAAAAACACCTTTGCTATTAATGATTTATATTAAAAATACACAACTCTATATGATTGTCTTCGTTAATTAATGAGTAATTATTGTTTTGTACATCAACATATCTTCTGCATTTTAAAATCTCATAACATGAAAATCAATCACTTTTTACTATTCACTTTAGCTTCCATTGTTATTATTTTTGCTCAGTGTAATACTGAAAAGCCTCTTGATCCAAATACATTTTATATTAATGGAACAATCAAAGGACTTGAAGATGCCGTCGGAATGCGTGTCAACTTAGATGAACTAGAAATGGGAAAAAATACTGCAGTTGCAAATGTAGAATTAGGGAAGGATGGTCACTTTGAATTTGAAGTTCCTGTTAGTGCATCACCCAAATTATACCGTCTTCGATCTAGTAATATCAGTATGTTTGTTAGTAATGAAAATGGAACGAATCAAGTGGAGTTAAACGCTGATGCTAAGAATCCTATAAAAGGAAATTATACAGTTAAAGGTTCTCCAGCATCTAGTGCTGTTCAAACTTTATATGAAAAAGTGCTAACCCGAAAAGCTTCTGCTAATGATTTTAAAATATTAGTGGAGCAAAATATGCCTTATGCAGCTGCTTACATGACTCAAAAATATCTTCCAGTGAATACAAGCAGTGTTGCTGTTCATAATTTAGCTATATCAAAACTCAAACAAGCACACCCTACTTTACCATTGGTTCAAGCTTATACTACTGATCTATCCAGAAAAGTTCGACAAATGAGTGGTGGTGGAAGCGGTGTCAAGGTCGGGCAAGTCGCACCAGATATTAAACTACCCAATCCAGATGGTGAAATGATGCAATTATCTTCTTTAAAAGGTAAAGTCGTTGTCGTAGATTTTTGGGCGAGTTGGTGTGGCCCTTGTCGAAGGTATGGAAACCCTAAATTGGTAGAATTAAATAAAAAATACGGAAAAGATGATTTTGCGATATTCAATGTGGCACTCGAACGAGGTCAAAATAACAAACGTTGGATCGATGCTATTGAAAAAGATGGTTTGACTTGGCCACATCAAGTAGTTGATACGAAAAGAGAATTTTCTCCTATTTATGGCGCTTCTCGTATTCCAAGAGTTTATTTAGTAGATAAAGCAGGTAAAATTGCTGCCATCAATCCACAGGGGGCAGAACTAGATAATAAGATCAAAGAATTGTTGAAAGGTTAAATAATTCAATAAATAATAGTAGATAAAAGGCATTGTAAAAATGCTTTTTATCTAATCATCTACTCCTAATAAATTCAAACTTTTAATGTATATTTGAATGAATTTATCCCACTTTTAGCCGTCGTTTATGAAAGCCATTATTCCCGTAGCTGGAGCAGGTACCAATCTTAGACCGCTCACATATACCCAACCTAAGCCACTGATTCCAGTGGCAGGAAAACCTATTATTTCTTTTATAATAGACCAGTTGAGTCATGCGGGTGTTCATGAATTTGTATTTATTATTGGCTATTTGGGTGAAAAAATTCGCCTGTTTGTAGAAGAAGCTTATCCTGATTTAGACAAAACATTTGTTGTTCAAGAAGAACGAATGGGATTGGGTCACGCTATTTGGTCAGCTAAAGATGCCATTCAAGATGCGGAAGAAGTCATCATTGTTTTGGGTGACACCATTTTTGATTTAGACTTAAATAGGATGCTGAAACAAACACATTCTTGTTTGGGAGTCAGTCAAGTATCTGACCCTCGTAATTTTGGCGTAGTAGAATATGATAACGATCGACAATTTGTCATTAAAGCAGTCGAAAAGCCAAAAATTCCTAAGTCTAACATGGCAATGGTGGGTTTATACAAAATCAAGGAAGTAACAGCACTTATTGAGGCCATTGACTACAATATTCAAAATGATATTCGTACACTAGGAGAATTTCAATTGACAGATGGACTTATGCGAATGATTGAAAATGGTGTTCAGTTTTCGACGATTCCTGTTAGCAATTGGTTTGATTGTGGAAAAAAAGATATTCTGTTAGAAACCAATGCGCTATTACTAGATAAAGAAGGGTATGCTTCCGCAAATTTACCACTGTTTGATAACACCATTATTATTCATCCCGTTAGTATCGGAAAAGATTGTACCATCAAAAATTCAATTATCGGTCCACATGTAACCATTGGCGATAATGTGAATATTGATTACAGCATCATTCGCAACTCCATTATTGGTAATTATGCGGCAATAGAAGAGGTCATTTTAACGGCTTCTATTGTTGGAAATGATGCTGCAATCAAAGGACTCAGCCAGAGTTTAAATATTGGCGATAATACGGAGATTGATTTTTCTTAAACCATTTCCATTTTATTCACTTCAATCGCTTTTGCAGTAGCGTCCCACAACCAAATCCTGTGCTGTAGTGCAGCTTTAGAAACGTCAATTACCTCTTCCCATTTTTGAGCATCATCGCCACACAACTGCGTAATCATTTTAAGTGCTAACGGGCCATGATCGTCACCATCCAACTCAATATGCCGGTTCAAATAATAGGATAATTTATCGTAAGATACGGTTTTGTCGTGCCGCTCCGCTCCTTCTATAATTTTTAAAAACATGTCAGGAATCAAATCTTCTCGACCGAAGGTAAATGCCGCTGCTATTTCGTGAGCTTTTCCGTTGTTAATAACCTCAAAAGTGTAATTAATAAATTTACCAATTTCTGAATGAACATCAGCCTTTTTTGACGCCGATTCAATAGAATGACCATTCTGTAAATGTTGTATAAATTGTACCATTTGACTGGTACTTGCACCCACCTGTTGCATCGCTTCCAAGTACATTTCAAAATGACTTTTAGGCTCACCCAGCTCATTCACATCACTTTCTTCTTCTCGAACGATTTCGTTGATAAAACGAGCCAAAGAAGCATCTTCTCTAGGAATCCAAGGCAGCGTCGTACACGTTAATTGTATTTGCAAGGCTTTTAATAAAGACATAAAATCCCAAACCGCAAACACGTGATACTCCATAAATTGTTGAATATCTTCGATGCTTTCCAATTTTGAATATAAAGGATGTGTTGTCAATTCATTTCTTAACCCTTCAATTGCTGTTTCTATTTGTTCTACTTTCATAATTATACGTTTTTATACTCCATTCAACCTGTTTATCTTACTTTCGTTCAACCTCATTCGTCAGTTAATTGTCAGTATCTATTTAGGGAATTTCTAATAAATAATAGTGTGTTCCGACATTTTCTAGATGCTGTACAATTGTTCTTTTTGTTGTTAATTTATTAAGCATGTTATTACGTTGCTCTGTAGAAGTATGCGAAAATAGCAAACCTACTTTTTCTGCTTTATTTTCTTCCAATAATAGCATCAGTTCATCAGATTTTTGATCCCATTTTCCTTCGATTGTACGGACATCATTTAACCAACTAAAATCATTCTTCTGGGCATAATGATCTTTATAAAAACGAAAAGCTGGTACGCCGCCATCTGCTACAAACAGTACATCAGGAGCATTCCAGGTTGCTTTCATCGTATATAATAATGGTCGAAGTTCTTCTATTTGAAAAGGCTGAGTAATATATTTTTTACTTTTCTGATTGATGGTAATTATCAACATGATAAATATCAATATTCCTTTTACATAAATAGGACTTCGTTTGAAAAGGAAAGCCGTTCCAATCACCGAGAGTAACATCAAATTAGGTAGAAAAAACAGTGTTAGTCGCTGAATGAGGGTGTAATATTCCAGTCCTGAAGCAATCAAAACCAACAAAATTGGTATCGTTAATATCCAAAGTAAATAACGATTTCGTCTAAATAAATTTAATGCTCCAAACACAGTTGTCAACATCCCGAAAATGATAGCAATCGCCGTTCCACCGAAGGTAGTCGCAAACAAACGTCGTATCAATCGCCACTGCTGATTCAGAATATCCAGAGAAGATGGGAATAGTGGAAAGAAGTGATTCCCGTGATAACCTTTTAAATTCGGATCACCAATATCGTTGACCAAAATTAATTGATAATATAAGCCAAAACTCATCAACCAACAACCGCCAATTATAAGTATGGGTAATAATTCGGAGCGATTCTTTTGAATAGCTTTTATAAAGAATGCAGAGCCGATAGCCGCTAAAAAGAAAACGGAAGGCATGGAAAACCAAACTACAACAGCTCCCAAAACAGCCCAAATTACATAATTACGTGTTTGTCGATGTGAAGGATCAAAAAGATCAAATCGCTGATCTGTAGCTAGATAAATCAATAATAAAGCCGAAGCTATATCGCTTGAATACTGTTTAACTTCCGTTGAATACTGTATAAAAACAACAGAAAATCCCATCAATACCAGCGGAAACCATCGAATATAGGAGACTACACAAAATCGTTTGACCAATTTCCACAACAAGCACAATGCAATACAACTACTCAATAACGGAACTAATCGAAGTGCCCATTCATAATATCCAAATATGGATGCACAAATCTTTAAACTCACCGAAAACAGTGGTGGAACATATTGATCGTAATCTAAATTTTGGAATAATTGGGGAAAAGAACGTTCGGCAATATTTCGGGCAACATTTGCCTCGTCTATAAATAAAGAGCGATTTTCAACATACCATTTCAGACGTAGTACTACGCTTAATCCTAAGACAAAGTAAGCGTAATAACGTGCTTTAGATGCTAAAAAAACAAACCATTTATTCATATCACAAGGATACGAAAATAGGATTAAGAAAGGCGTACGATAAAAGGAAAAACTCCCGAATAAACACATTCGGGAGGGTCAATCATTCCCAAAGAAATAATCTTCAGGAAAAACAGCAGGATATTAAAAAATATTTTGCAGGTAGTTTGAATGAAAAGGTAACTTCAGTCATCTTTTTATTTATGCTACCTAATTTTCATTTCATAGCTTACCTTTATTCGTTTTATTTTCCTTTTTTATTGACTTGATAATACTAGCAGCATCTAATGTTTGCAATTGTTTTTCTGCTAATCGACTCAACTCTTTTATTCTTTCAATTTTATTTTTTCCTTGCTCAATCAATACAGCGTTTATATTTTCCATATTTGAAAGAACGACTAACTCATTTATACTGGCAAAATCTCTAATATTTAAACCTTTCTCCGCATGTTCTGAATTTGCAGTCCTCCAATCTTTTGCAGAACACTTGAATACTGCAACGTTCAAAATATCCGCTTCTTTTGCATACAACAACCATTCAGCATTTTTAGAATAATTAGATGTAGGAATAATATGATCTTTGATTGCATCAGTATGTATAATATAATTAGTCTTTGCTAATAAACGTTTGACATTCCATTCAAGATTGTATTTATCGTTTTCCTTTTCTTT
Source organism: Saprospiraceae bacterium (assembly GCA_020628085.1). GTDB lineage: Bacteria > Bacteroidota > Bacteroidia > Chitinophagales > Saprospiraceae > JAHDES01. Next base: position 3,991 of record JAHDFQ010000026.1, on the reverse strand, counting down.
AAGTCTTTGAAATTCCTTTAAAAGTAACAACTTGAATATAGGACTTATCCATGAACCAAATTCAAATGCTAAGTCTTTATGTGCATAAGTACCGCCATATCTCCCTGATTTTGAATAAATCCCAATGGCACTCGTAGCATTTATCCACTTTTTTGGGGTCAAATTGAAACTATTCAAACCTGCTTCTTTTCTAAACCTGTCGAATTCGACACCTTTAAAATTTGGATTATGTAGCGTTTCCCAAAGACCTATAAATTCTACAGTATTTCTATTACGCATCCAATTTCTAATATGATCTGAACCCTCATCGCCTCTTATCATATCTGTCAGACAGATATAATCATTATCATTTCTGGTCTCAATACTAATTACTTTATCATCTACTTCAATATTTTTCTTTGTCATACCATTTAATATTCGGGATGTTTAATTAAAAATCTTTTAGTAGGATACTGTAATCAAAAGCAAAATTCAGTTAAGGAAGTAGTGTTCATAAATTCTAATTTTCATTTCATAGCTTATTGACTCGACTAATCACTTTATATAAACGGGTATATTCATTCACATCTTCCTCGAATGGATCATGTTCTAGATAGTTGGCGGAAATCAATTTTAGACGGTGGATACGTCCTTTTCGATCGAATATTTTTTGGACATATTTCACCCAAAGTGCCCCATTATTTTTAACGGCATAGATTTCATTGTCTCGAATATCTCGAAGGCTACTAATTTCTTTACAAATGACTATATCATCGTCCAAAATGACGGGTTCCATACTATTTCCTTTAATGGGAAAGGCTACGAGTCCACTTCCAGACAGACCAGGAATGGCAAAAAACTGTAAGTCTTCGGGTGCAGAACCAACATCAACGGCTGTACCTGCAAATGCCTCTGTGGTGGTAAACAAAATATTACCGAGCGGCATAGGCATATCCGAGTTACTATCATTTAGTTTTGGTCGAGGTAGATCAAATCCAAACGGTGTACCTACACCATCAATTAAATATTCTTCATTAACACCATATTCTCGACAAAGTGAACGTGCTTGGTGATAATCAATGACGCGCTTATCATCTGGGTTTAAAAAAGCACGAATAATATGTCCGTAGGCTCGATTACCTAAAATTCTACGTGCAAAATCTCCCATCCCTTTTCCGCTTCGATCATTTTTGACAATCTCACCACGTTCCTCCAAAAGTCCAAAAACCTTTGCAAAACGCTCATTTAGTCGAATTCGATCTTCTCTAATCATACCTGACTGTTTTAAAAGTGAAAAAATACAAGTAACTTAACCCAAGTTCCAAAACAACTTGAACGTTATCAGTTGCAATAACGAAAAATTACTATCATTACCTAAATCTGTTTCAAATTTAAAACAAATAATTTTTACAAACAAATAATTTCACAATAAAATGTTTGTTTTATATTTTTTGTTTTGATTATGGGTGTTTTATAGAGAGAATTATTAGATAATATGGTATCGTAATTCTTTGAAATACAGCATAATTTAAAATGTCGCATCCTCAAAATATGCTTCACACAACAAACCGTGCAACAAATCCAAAACCCATGTTGAGTTTTTATATCTTTACAAGCATAATTCTAAAATTGCTTGTGTGGATTATAAAAAAATATGCTGTTTACTCATATTGAGCATACTGATAAAACTGTGTAGCCTTGAATTCGGTATGCTTTGGGATAATGTACTTTTTGCTTCCAAAATGGGTACTGTATTATTCGAAAATGGTCTATTTAACTGGGCGAGTATTCCACCGACCATTGATCCAGGACATCCTCCTTTTTTGGCGACCTTAATGGCGACTTCTTGGTGTTTGTTTGGTAAATCTCTAGCCGTATCACATTGGGTGATGCTTCCATTTGTGTTTGGTTTACTTTGGCAAATCAGTCTGTTTGTAAATTTTTTCATCCATCATAAAAAGTTGCAGTTGTGTGCATTTGTCTTAGTCATTGCAGACCCCACGCTACTGGCACAATTGGTTCTGGTTAATCCTGAGGTGATTCAATTATTCTTCTTTTTTTTATCTCTTAATGCTATTCTGAATGATAAACTTCATTTCAAAGTGATTGGACTGATGTTCTTAGGGATGGTTAGTTATAGAGGAATGATGCTTTGTATGGGTATTTTTTTAATAGATTTTTTTAAATACATTTGGACAGATCAAAAAAAATGGTGGGCGTTTTTTGATAAAAAGACTATTTTAACCTATGCCATTGGTGCTTTACCAGCGATTGCTTATATCAGTTGGCGATTAATCACAAAAGGATGGATTAGTACCAACCCACTCGCAGAATGGGGAAATGCGTGGCAATATCAATCTAGTCTCGACTTCTTTAAAAACTTTTCTAGAAATATCATTGTACTGGGGTATCTATTTTCTGATTTTGGTAGAATAATCCTGTTGCTTTTCATACTGACTACGCTTTATATCAAAAGAAAAGTACTGCCATGGAATAAAACACAGTTATTGTTAATTATTGCTATTTTTTCCACGATTGTGATTTATACTACTAGTCTCCTCATTAAAAATTCAATGGGGCATCGCTATTTTATACCTTCTTATTTAGCTTTAAGTTTACTAGCTTTTATATTGATTGAATATTACCATTTAACAAAAACGATATATACTGTCCTATTAAGCAGTTTACTGTTGGGAAATTTAATCGTTTATCCAGATGATTTTGCACAAGGATGGGATGCTTCACTCGCACACATTCCATATTGGAATTTACGTAAAAATGCCATTCATTATCTTGATGAAAATGATATTCCAATATCGACAACAGCTACTTTTTTCCCAAACATTACAACTTTAGACCATATTGATTTGAACGGAGATCAACGCTCTTTCATCAGTTTTACGGGTGATGAACCGTTTGTACTATACTCCAATGTTTATAATCTAACCGATCAAGAATTTGATTTACTTCGACGTAAATATACCATTCTAAAAACGTTTAGTACTCGAAATGTTAGAGTTGAAATTTTAAAAGCTAATTGAATAATTGCCTTTACTACTTACATTCCATTTCTTAAAATGATGAACTATTTATCGAACAATTCTTTATATCAACACTTTTAGGATTAATACTCAAATATTTATTCTAAAAGAATTCTCAACAATGACGAATACCAAAAAATATCTTCTTCTATGTATAACAGTATTCATAAGTTATACTTCATTTGCTCAAATTACTAGTCCAACAACTTCATCTGATAAAAATTATGCCTTCAGAGCCGTTGCAGAAATTGGTTATTTGGGTGTATTAAGTCATAAAGTACAGTTTAGCAATAGTGGCACTTATTTCGACTATCAAAAAGATGGTGGGCAAGACGTCCTATTTCCAATCAGCCGACTTTCTTTAGAACTCGACCTTAAAGAACGAAATACACTTATTTTTTTATATCAGCCCTTACGATTAGAAACACAAGTACTTTTAAGTGAAGATTTAGTGGTCGACAATCTAACATTTCCTGCTTCTACTAGCGTCAATTTATTATATAATTTCCCTTTTTATAGATTGAGTTATTTAAGGGAAATCTTACCCAACAATGAAAAGTACGATTTTGCATGGGGTGGAACGATCCAAATCCGAAACACCACTATTTCTTTTGAATCATCGGATGGCACATTGTTTCGAACCAATAGAGATTTGGGTATTGTTCCTGCATTAAAAATAAAGGGAACAGCGCACGTTAATCCCAATTTTTATGTAGAATTAGAAGCAGACGGCATGTATGCACCTGTGAGTTACTTGAATGGTAGTGATAATGAAGTGGTAGGTGCAATTGTCGATGCTAGCCTCCGAGCAGGTCTAAAACTAGGCGATCATGTCGATACGTTCTTAAATGTACGCTATTTGGGTGGTGGTGCGGTCGGAACATCCGACGATGACCCTGGTCCGGGTGACGGATACGTCAAAAATTGGTTGAATTTTGCGACGGTAACAACTGGATTTATCTATGAATGGT
>JAHDFQ010000253.1:1517-4777 GCA_020628085.1 Saprospiraceae bacterium | reverse complement strand
AAAACAAGTGCTTATGAAAACGATCAATCAAATTATTCAGTTTGCTTTAGCAGCAGGATTTATGGCTATTTTAGTAGCTAGTTGTTCGACTCCAACAGCCTTGTATAACAATGCCAATTATGATGCATCGGTTGTAGAGGCCATCAAAAAGTTACGAAAGAAAAAGAAAAAGCGTAAACATGTCGAAATCGTCGAAAGTGCTTTTCGAAAAGTAACCCAACAGGATATGGATCGAATTGCTCGTCTTAAAGCAGAAGGTCGTCCTTCCAATTGGGTAGAAATCAACCGCATCCATAACGAGATTAAAGATCGTCAGGATTTGATTAGTCCGTATTTACCCTTATATTCAAAAGATGGTTATAAAGCCAATTTCCAGTTTGTGAAAATTTTACCTTTAGAGCGTGAATCTCGGAAAATGGCAGCGGAATACTACTACAATGAAGGTAAGATACACTTGGCAAAAGGGGAGCAAGGATTTAAGTATGCGGCAAGAAAGGCATATAGCTTATTGAATAAGACGAATCGTTATTTTGACCAGTATAAGGACGTAGCTGTATTAAAAGACAGAGCCGTGGAATTAGGACGAAATCATGTTTTGTTTACGGTTCAGAATGAGAGTAATACCTTTTTACCAAAAGACTTTGAGGAAGGTTTGTACAGTATCAATTTGCAAAATAGAAATAACTTATGGACAGAATATTTTTCGGATGCTAATGCGAGAACAGATTTTGATTTTGAAGTATCACTTCGATTGAGAAATGTTGATATTAGTCCACAATTGGTAAATAATCGTCGATATGTAGATCAAAAGGAAATCGAAGATGGATTCGATTATGTGTTGGATAATAATGGAAATGTGCTTAAAGATAGTCTCGGAAATGATGTTAAAACCGTTCGATATACTACGATAGAAGCGTGGGTGGATGAAGTACATCAGCATAAAGCAGCTACTCTAGAAGGTCGTGTGATTTTCAAAGATTTAGCTAAAAATACCATTATCCGAAACGACAATATTCAAGTGACGGCTATTTTTGAAAACTACGCCGCTACGTTTAATGGTGATCGCCGAGCTTTATCTAGAGACTCTAGAAACCGAATTGGAAATGTACCAATGCCTTTTCCAAGTGATGAGTCTTTAATGTACGATGCCTTAGATAATCTACAACCTGCTTTGGAATACAAAATAGATGTTTATGCTGATATGGCTAGTTTGTAGATAGAAAGTGACTTCAAGTCACCTCTTCACTAGAACTATGAACATGAAAGAGGGCAACTTCCATTTGGAGATTGCCCTCTAATCATTTGTTATACTGATTTTTTGATGTAAAAGTAGAATATATATTACATAAAGTCTGGTTTGGTCGTTAGTGGATCGGCTTTTTGAATTTTTTCGTCTTTTATAAATTGACGATATCCAGCATCCAATTTATACTCTTTTCCATCTTTCAAATAATACAATTGAATCGCATAATTTTCACCTGTTTTAATTTCATTGTTACTAAAAGACAACTGAATTGGTTCACCTTCATATTGGAATAAATAACCCGTATGATTGTTTGGGCTATCTGGAAAAGCAGGATTAGATTCAATATATGCTAAATCGGTCTCATTATCCAAATCAATCAACTTTAAGACGAATTGCTCATTTAAAAGTAACCGTTCATTAGGATGTGAAAGTACTAAATTAACCATTGTATAATTCCATGCACGACCATCTTTTTTAATTTTTTTCTGCCTTGGCCCATCTAGTGCTTTTAATAAGAAAATATCCTCAAAGAAAATATCTGTATTTTCTAGGATGTTGATTAGGTCAGCTTGTTTATTTTTTTCAATTTCTAATTCTAAAATATCAGCGCTTGCTGCTGCTACTTCTTGTTGAATTCCTGTACTTTCTATGTATAAACTATCATTTTCAGCACGAAGTTGATCTCGTTCAGCTTGGAGTTGTTGCAAGGCATCCTGATTTGCTTTAGCATCTTTTTGGAGTACGGCTATCTGATTTTCAACATCAAAATATTTGGAACGTAACTGTTCCATATCTTTTTTCATTTTTTTAATCGTCTTGTTGCGGCGATTAATTCTACCGTTTAGTTCATCAATAATACCCTCATATTCTAATAGGCTATCTTTCAATATAGCGATTTGTTCGTATAATGCTTCGTTTTCGTCTTCTAGGTCTACAATTTTTTCCTCGGCGTCAATTAGAGAGTCCGTTATTTCGTCTTTTTCAACCTCTATATTGGAAAGATTGATTTTCATTTTTTTAACTTCACTCGTTTGTTGTACAGCAAAAGCGATAGCCGCTATACCTAATAAAGAGACAATAAATAGTGGGATTGATTTGCTCATATGTCTGAAATTTGGTGTGGTTTGAAGAAGATAATTATTATTCAAAAAGGGTCAAGAAATGTCATTTGTTTTATACTTGAATTTGACTACTTTTGGGATATATATCATTAATTGAAAACAAATAGACAGATATTACATATATAATATTATATTAATACTTAAATTACCTTATAAATGTTACAGCAAAACACCAATCATATTTTAATGGTTCGTCCAGCTAACTTTGGATATAATGAGCAAACTGCCGCTAACAATGCCTTTCAAATAAACGATACTTCCCGTTCTGAAAACGATATACGACTTCAGGCTATTGACGAATTTGATGCGTTTGTGGTCAAACTAAGAGATGCAGGTGTTAAAGTAACCGTTGCTCAAGATTCTAATGCACCTATAAAACCTGATGCTGTTTTTCCAAATAATTGGATTTCCTTCCATCCAGATGGAATCGTAATTTTATATCCAATGTTTGCACCACTGCGCCGAAATGAACGCCAAGATGCAGTCATTGACTTAATCAAACTGACTTTTAAGGTTCGAGAAGTATATGATTTTACGCGTTATGAGTTTGAAGACCGTTTCTTAGAAGGGACAGGAAGTATGATTTTTGATCGTAAAAATAAGTTGGTATATGCTTGTTTGAGTCAGCGGACAGATGCTGGTTTGTTGGATCGCTTTTGTAGTGTAGCAGGTTATAAAAAGGTCGTTTTTACAGCTACGGATGTACATGGAATGGAAATTTACCATACCAATGTAATGATGGCAATGGGAGAAGAATTTGTTATTATCTGTATGGAAACAATCAAGGATCATGTAGAATATCAAATGTTATTAGAAACATTTGCGCAAACAGAAAAAACAGTTATAAATATTACTATGGATCAAGTTAGTGCTTTTGCAGGTAATATGTTACA
>JAHDFQ010000253.1:0-1417 GCA_020628085.1 Saprospiraceae bacterium | reverse complement strand
GTTCCGTTTATAGAATTAACAAATAAGACGGTTTCTATTTTTACCAACATTTTATTGATAGAGTGAAGTTATGTAATGTTTTTGTAACAATTCGTAATTGGAATAGGGTGTTTTATGCTTAAATTAATTACATTTGAGTGTTAGTAAAGTAACTTTCTAATATAACCATTACACCATATGAACAGTGTCGTTACACAGCGATTTGTAAAATGTTTGAAAAAATTGAAAGAAGATAAGGTCGTTCGATCAAGCCGACAATTTGCCATGTCGCTAGATTATCTACCGCAATCTTTAAGTGAAATTTTGAAAGGACGACGTGATGTAACGATTGAATTACTTCGTAAAGCAGTGGAGACCTATAAAATCAATCCTGTTTATGTATACACGGGTGATGGGCCATTGTTTATGACGGAGGATGCACATGACGATTTTAGGGTGTTGACCATTGTAGCGAACAACCAAAATGATGAACGAATCATTCACGTTCCTGTACCTGCACAATCGGGTTATGCCCACGATTTAGGTGATCCAGCCTTTATTCAAAATTTACCGCATTTTACACTACCTGATTACAAATATAAAGTCGGAACACATCGTTCTTTTGATGCCAATGGCGATAGCATGGAACCAACGTTGTTTGAAGGTGATAAGGTGGTTTGTAGTTATTTAGAACCGACACTCTGGGAAAGTTCTATTAAAGACAACTTTGTGTATGTGGTCGTTACGAGAGGAGATGTGTTGATAAAACGGGTCATTAATCGCTTAAAAGAAAAAAAACAACTGGTCATGTTATCAGACAACAACTTTTATGAACCTTACCCTGTTGAGTTTTCAGATATTCGTGAAATCTGGTATGTACGTGCTAAAATTAGTCCGTTTTTGCCATCTCCGAATAATATTCAGAATATGTTACAGCAAGAAATGAGGGAGTTACAAGATTTAGTCAATAATCAAACAAAGTTGATTAATAATTTGAATCTTGCTATGGAAAAATTAATAGATAAATAACTCAAATTGCGAAGCAACTTTGAAGTTATCAGCTATTGGTAGATTAGTTTTTTAGTTTAGTATCGAGCATATATCTGTATAGCTAAACCACTAACCGATCAATTAATCTTTATCTTCCTTTTTTGGTAGAACTATTATACTAAGTTGCTACGCAACTTGAACTAAATAATCTAGATCACAATGAAAATCAAAGGAACAGTTGTCTACGTCGATATTAATGGAGGTTTTTGGGGAATTGAAACGAATTCAGGAGATCAATTTTTACCCGTCAATATGCCTGAACAACTCAAAACAGAAGGAGCAAAAGTCACTTTAGAAGTCAATGAAATTGATTTGATGAATATGTATATGTGGGGAAGAACGGTTGAGGTGATTTCTTTTCATACGTTGGGTTGATAGATTATTCTAA
>JAHDFQ010000252.1 GCA_020628085.1 Saprospiraceae bacterium | reverse complement strand
GTAAGTTATACGGTAGAGTAGAAGACTTTTTTAAGATTAGAAAAACCAAGCGCTACAGCAATTAGTGCTTGGTTTTTCATTTAGTTTGGTGAATGCAGACCCATTTTATTGCCTTCAGAGTCCAGGAATATAGCGTAATAACCGCTTTCGTCTGCATGAAGCGATTTTGGCACCATAATTTCGCCACCATTGATTTCGACTTTGTCGAGTATAGCTTGTAAGTTATCACCGCCATTTAGATAAATGGTTATTCCGTTTGCAGAAGGGGTATAGCCTTCCGCTTTCATGATAACTCCAGTGACCATTTGATTTTCATAGGGGAATATACCCATTTGCATTTCCGGAAAATCCATTTTTTCAATTTCTATGTCCAAAATAGCTTGGTAAAAATTTACCGCCCTTGTAATATCCGTAGCCGGAATTTCAAAAATGGAAATAATACTTTTCATATTGCTTTTGCTTTCAGTGGTATGCGTATCCATTACTTTGTCTTGAGCATTGCAGTTAATTCCCCAAAAAGTAAATAATACCGCACCTAATAGTATTGCCTTTTTCATTTGTAGTGTTTACAGGTAAAATACAAATATGGACTAGAATTCAACTAAAAAATTGTAAAAATGCGACACACAGGCTATTTATAAAACAAGGTAGAGTGTCCGTTTCTTTGTTCAGTAGCATTTTTAATGCAGATTGCTATCGTATGACCTTGCCCAATTGTTTAGGGCTAACGCCAATCTGCTTTTTAAAATTTCTCTCCAATTGTCTTCTTTTGGACAAATCTTCTTTGAGAATGGTGGTAATAGCCACAGTACCGTTTAAGTTTAGAAACAATAGGTTGTATTGGTTTTGTATAAAGGTTTTTGCGTGATTTATGAACCTAATAAAATCTGATGAAATTTTAGCAACTAGGCTAGAACTAGCAATTAATTAGATATTGTAATGTGTAATAATTGCTTTGATGGTCAATGAGAATGTGCCGTATTGTGTTGATGAAGTGTTATTAATTCATAATCGAAAAATATGTCACTTTTTTTATGATGGTCTGCCAATGTATAATGCTCTAAAAGCGTTTTAGGGTTATTTTTATTTACAGCGTTTGCAAAAGGTCCATAATCTCCGCCATTGTTAGTTTTAGGATTATTTGGAATTCTTGTAATAGTGTGAATGTGATTCCACGGTTCCATATTATTTTCATTTGCTCCTGTAACATCTTCAGTATTAAACTCCACCCATAAATATGGATTATAAATTCTATAATAAAACTGAGAAGTACTAGTCGGTTTTTCAACATTATCTATCCAAACAAAATAGGTGTCATCTATATGTTCGTTGATATCATTCCACCAAAGGTCCGCAAAGTTTTGGTTAAGGTTGTAAACATATTCTTTCATTAAAATAATTAGGTTTTCTTTTGTCTTAGTAGACATTTCTGAATATTTCAAACCTTTCTTGAATATTGAATAATCGTAATCGTTTATATACGGATCTGGTTGACCTGCTCTTTCTGCCGCACCAACTTTTAACGCTCGTGTGGCAGATTTTGTAATTGAAACGTTTTTTTCTGAAGCATTTAATCCGTTATACAATGTTAGTGCTAAATCTCTTTCATCTTTAAATATGTCAAATGCCTTTCCATTAAAAGTCGCTTTAGCAGGCTCTCCACCTAAGAATGCGGGAACTATTGAAACATTGTCTCCATTTACCAAAAAATTAACAACGCAATGGTGTCCGTCTAATTGAAATCCCCATGAGCCACTTTTTTCGGGGTCTCCAAACATATCTATAGAATAGAAACTTGGGTTCCATATGTCGCTCTTAATTTCATTTAACCATCCTTCGGAAAAAACGGTAATGTCATTTACTTTTTGATAGCCATCTGTACTTAAAAACAGCTGCATCATGGATTTAAACTTTTTCAATTGCTGCGCACTTAAATCTCCATAGGTGATACCATCTCTTTTACCTCTTGAGTTGGCTGGCGTATTGTGCCAAAGGTAGAACCGTTGGTTGTTTAGACAAGAAGAGCTTTGATTTAATAGCTCAGCCGATAGGGATTCTCGAAAAGATACCATACTTTTTTTTAATCGTACAATTTCAGGTTTTAAAGAATGTTCCTCTACTTTTACATCTCCGCAATTCATAGTGGATGTATTGCTTGTTTTTGTTGCATTTTCTTTTTTTGATGTTTGTTTACACGAAACAAAAGCGAAAAAAAGTATAATAATAATTTTGAGATTTAGATGAAATTTATTCATAGTGTTCTGTTTTTATAACCGTTAGCGGTTGAGCCCGTATGCTTGTATCAATAATTTAAGATAAAATATTTAGAATAAAGCATTAGCTTATAGGAATTTACAGTTACCTGAATAGGAAGCAAGGAAACTTTTCGTTTCCGCCTGCCTGCCGGCAGGTCTGGGCACGAAGCTAAAGCATATTGTTTAGTTTATTTTTTATTGTCTAAAGCTGAATCCATTCCCGATAGCTATCGGGATTAGAGACTTTGTAAATATACACAGACCTTTTTATTTTGCCCTAAAGTCCGCATTACGTTTGGGCTTTGTTGTAAGTAGTGCTTTTATTTGGTTTTGTCCCAATATGTTCTTTTCGCTTTCTTTTGCCTGTAGTACCCAACAACTATCAGTGAAACTGGAAAGAATAGTATAATCAAAATCCATTTCAATATGTTTAATATCGGTTTCAATTCTTATTTTTTAAGCAATGTTCTTTAACTTGCCCCCGGGCCTCTTTTAGTCCTAGTTTTGCAGATTTGATAAAGTTCTGACATGCGTTTGTTGAATCTTTAAGTCCAACGTGTGCGTTTCCAATCCAGTAGTAACAATTCCCAATGTAATATTCTTTTGCAAGCAGTTTTTCCATATCTCGAATTCCATCGGCAAATTGTTCATTTAAAACTAATGCAATTCCTCTTTCGAAGATTATATCCAATTCGTCTACCGTATAGTCCGAATCTTTGTCAAAGCTATAATCGAAGTTTATTTTTATATCTCGGTCCAATAAAGGACTAAAAGGCTCCGATTTTATAACCCATTCAGTGTCCAGTGCTTGATTATATGCAGATATGGCGTTTTGATAATCTTTAAGTCTTTTGTAATTATTTCCAAGGTTAAAAAGTGCAAGTGCATTATCGGAATCGAATTCTAAAAGAGTTTGATAGTCGGCAATTGCACCTTTGTAATTTTCCAAAATAGAATGGTTTACTCCGCGATTTAATAATGCAGCCCTGAATTTTGGATTTTTTTTAATCGCTTTATCCAACAATGCATTTGCCTTTTTATAGTCGCCCTCAATTTCAAAGTCCCTAGCACGATTAAAATATTCTCCAGAAGGTGTTAAGTCACATGAAATGACCAATAACAATATAATGATTGATATAGATGTTTTAAAATTAGGCATTACTTACAACGTGTTTGTATATGGTTTGTTGCGTGGTTAAGCACCTAATTTAGCAAATAAAAACCGAATAGAAAATCCGCGAGGATTTTCGTAAGTAGGCTAGAACTAGCAATAAATTATATACAGTGTTAGCCACAGTTTTATTCTAAAAGACTTTTCTTTAATTCAATTGCAATTGATAGGCTAATTTTTAAATTATCAAGTAAGTCTTCTAATTTCATTCCTACATTTGATTTGGCTTTATTCAGTTCTTTTGACATCCTAGGCAAATCGTTTACAGATTGTAAAAAGCTTTCCATACTTTCAATTGAAAATGTAATTCCGTTTATAAGTGATGATAATGATTCGTTTGTTTCTTCAATTTCTTCTTGTTCTACATTTAGGTCATTTCTAGAGATGTTAATGACATTAGATAATGCATCTATTCCTTTCTCAAAATATTCGTGAAATATTGGAATCTCTGGTTCTATCCGATTGGCATAATTATCCATTACTTTCGCAGTTCGAGTAAAATAAGTCTTTAATGTTTTACGACCAGGTTGATTACCATTTGCAGTCATCGCATTCATTTCCTCTGTCTTTTTGTTCAGCTGTTCTCCAATCCATTTTGTAGCTTCAGAAATTCTTGTTAATGATTCTGTAGATTCTCGTATATTATCTTCTATCATTTCTTGATAGTCAATAAGTCCATATTCTTCTTTTAAAATCTCAACTTCTAATACTTCTTTTGTTTCTACAATTGCAACTTTGTTTTGCTCGTTTTTTCTTAATTCTAATATTCTTTGAGGAATATGGATTCTTAAGAATTTACTTAATTGTTGCGTGTCTTGATATTCCCAATATAGAACTTTCTTATTTTTTCCAATATCTGTCCTGAAATTTTGAATCTTTAATAGTTGTTCAGGATTCATATCATTCATAGATACTGGTTTACTATTAAAATAAAAGAGTATTTGTAAAGAATTAGGGTTTTCTAAAAATCTATTATATGCATTTAAAAATTCTTCTTCAGTTCCAGAATCTGCTTCGCTAGTTGGCGTTCCAAATTTTTTCCATATCAAACCAATAAATAAATCGTAGTCTTTACCTAAATCAGTATTTATTATTTCTTGAGGATGATTAATTGCAATTGCTGGTGCTGAATGTGTTTCCCATTTTAATAATTCCAAATGAATATCCTGTTGCTTTCCAAATGTGAGGTTTAACTCGTTTATAACTTCATCGATTGAATCTCTTTCGTCTTGAACGTCACTCGGTGAAGCTAAAAAAATCTTGTATTTTGTTATTGTTGATGGCATTTTTTTAAATTGTGGCTAACGGTCAGGCTAAGCGTAGTGCGGAGGCAAGGAAACGTTGAGTTTCCTTCTGCGCACGAAG
>JAHDFQ010000251.1 GCA_020628085.1 Saprospiraceae bacterium | reverse complement strand
GGAACGTCCTGTACAAAAGTGATACACCAAAGTACAACAGACGTTCAAACCTACACGGTGCAAGATTCAACTAATCAACTGTATGATACCGAGATCGCTAACTTGATTGAACCATACAAACAAAAATTAGATCTTGAAATGAATCAGGTTATTGGTTCTTGTCCACAAAAGTTAGAGAAAGATGCCCCACAGTCCACTTTAGGAAACTGGATGGCAGATGCTATTTATACGCAAGTTCAAGAACAATTGAATGAAAAAATTGATTTTGCAATTCAAAATCAAGGCGGTGTGCGAGTGGTGTATCTACCAAAAGGCGATATTACAAAAGGAAATATTTTTGAATTAATGCCATTCGAAAATAGAGTCGTTTTATTGACGATGAAAGGTAATATGATTGATACATTGTTCACACATATTGGGGGGTTGGGAGGCTGGCCTGTAAGTCAAGAAGTACACTATAAATTAATAAACGGTCAAGTTAGTAATATTCAAATACAAGGTAAACCATTAGATTCAGAGGCAACGTATACCTTTGCCTTACCAGATTATATTGCTAATGGAGGAGATAACTGTTCTTTTTTATCTAAATATATAAATCGGGTAGATTCAGAAATTTTAATTCGTGATTTACTGATAGAACACATCAAAAGTAACCCTACAATTAAAGGTGTTTTAGATAACCGAGTACAAACTCAACAAAACTAAAATATAGTATGAAAAGACGTTCATTTGTTCAAAAAGCAGCTTTTAGTGCGGGTTTATTAAGTACAGGAACTTTCCCGTTCAATAACTTATTAGCAAAACCTGAAACTCATAAGTTGACGATCCTTCATACCAACGATGTACACAGTCGTATAGAACCATTTCCAATGGATGGGGGAAAATATCAAGGTTTAGGTGGGGCAGAACGACGTGCTGCTTTGATTCAGCAAATACGCAAAGAAGAAGAACATGTTTTATTGTTGGATAGTGGTGATATGTTTCAAGGAACGCCTTATTTCAATTTTTTTGGTGGAGAATTAGAATTTAAATTGATGTCCGAAATGAAGTATGATGCAACAACACTTGGGAATCATGATTTTGATGCTGGAATAGATGGTTTGCACCGACAACTACCACATGCTAATTTTCCGTTTTTATCTGCGAATTACGACTTTTCGGATACGGTAATGAATGGAAAGACGAGACCTTATCAAATTTTTGAAAAAGGCGCATTAAAAATAGGAGTTTTTGGAATTGGAATAGAACTCGAAGGTTTAGTTCCTAAAACGCTAATTGGAAATACTATTTATCAAAATCCGATTGAGCGCGCCAATTATTACGCCAATATTCTTAAAAATGAAGAGCAATGTCATTATGTGATATGTTTGTCGCATTTGGGCTTCGAGTATAATAGAAATAAAGTGTCCGATAAGGTCTTAGCAACCGAAAGTCGTCATATAGATTTGATCTTAGGTGGACACACACATACGTTCATGGAAGCTCCATTTAGAGCCTCCAATCTGGATCAAAAAGAGGTTTTGATTCATCAAGCAGGATGGGCGGGATTATTGTTAGGAAGATTGGATATTTACTTTGAAAAGAATTTTAAAAATAAGTGTGTGACATGCAAAAATCAACAAATTTCATAGCTGAATTAGTTAGGATAGCTTCATAATATATTGGTTTACAGTTAATAAATATGATTCAAATATCAATAAAACAAATAATTTAATATATTTGAATTTAAAAATGTGTATAACTTCGTGTATAAAATGGGGATAAGTTAGTGTGATTCGTATTCGCGCAATATTAATACTTTATTTAATGCTTTTTTACTCTGATTCATGATGGTTTTAAACCATATAGGCATTTTAATAAACTGATAATCAGTAAATTCCTTTTTTTGCGTACAGAAAATTTAATTTCAATACACTGATTACGTTTTCAACAAAGTAAACTTTATGTAAATAAATATGTGTCTGAGACGACCTATAATGTTTCGTTTTTCAAGTTTTTTTTTCGACTTTTGTAGTCTACACCAACAAGTAATACCAACCCTGAGAAAGTTCGGCATTCGGTGGAGAACTAAGTAATAAAAAATGCAAGAATAATACGATTAAGTTATTGGTACTACTGAAATCTACACACAACACAGCAGTCAGAATGGATTATTTATGTAGTCGATCAAATTTACTTGTCTGAGGCAGGCAATTGGTCTTAAAACTTCAACTTTTTTATAAGAAGTTTTTGGACTACTATTTTGTTTACTACTCATTTACATGCTATTAAATAGCAAAAGTGAATACAATAATCTATGGCAGCAATTAGAATAATATTAACTAACGGTCACTTGTGGACCAAATCACAATCTGAAGAATGATAAAAGACTGTACCTCCGTATGGGATAGCTGTCTGCGCACCATTCGCAGAAACGTCAACTCCCAGAGTTTCAAGACGTGGTTTGAGCCAATCAGACCAGTGCGATTGTCCAATAATGCTTTGACAATTCAAGTTCCCAATAAGTTCTTTTATGAATGGTTGGAAGAGCATTATGTTTCACTTCTTAAAATGACTATTCGCCAAGAATTGGGTGAAAATGGTCGTTTAGAGTATCAAATTTTGATGGGTGCGCCTGTTGCACCTACAGTAGCTAAAGAACCTGTTTCGGTTCGCACAAACTCTAAAAGAAGCGGTGGTATTCAGCCTGGCATGATTGATACTGGTAATATCAAAAATCCTTTTGTTATTCCAGGTATTAAAAAACTTAAGATTGATCCGCAAATCAATCCGACTTACCTTTTCGATAATTTTATTGAAGGAGACTGTAACCGTTTAGCACGATCTGCTGGAATGGCAATCGCCAAAAAACCAGGAGGAACAGCATTTAATCCACTCATTATTTTTGGTGATGTGGGATTGGGTAAGACCCACCTTGCACAAGCCGTTGGAAACGAAGTTTTATCTAGCTTCCCCAACAAAACCGTTTTATATGTATCTTCTGAAAAATTCACGAATCAGATTATACAGTCCATTAAAAATAACGCTGTCAATGATTTTGTCAATTTCTACCAGCTAATAGACGTATTAATTGTTGATGATATTCAGTTCCTAGCAAATAAGACAAAAACACAAGAAATTTTCTTCCATATTTTTAATCAATTGCACCAAAATGGAAAACAATTGATTTTGACCTCTGATCGTCCTCCAAAAGATTTAGATGGAATGGAAGAACGATTGATCTCTCGTTTTAAATGGGGACTAAGTGCCGATTTACAAGCACCAGATTTAGAAACTAGGATGGCTATTTTGGAATCGAAAATGTCGAAAGAAGGGGTGGAATTACCAAATAGCGTAACAGAGTTTATTTGCTATAATATTAAGAATAATATTCGTGAACTAGAAGGGGTTTTAGTGTCTTTAATTGCTCAATCTTCACTAAATAGACGAGAAATAGATGTAACTTTAGCAAAAGAGGTGATTAAAAACTTCGTTAAGCAAATCAATAAAGAAATTACAGTTGACTATATTCAAAAGCTAGTAGCGGATCATTTTGAAGTACCTGTTGAAAAGCTAGCAGGAAAAACCCGTAAACGATCCATCGTTATTGCTCGACAATTATCTATGTATCTAGCTAAAAACTTAACCAATAAATCCTTAAAAGCTATTGGAGAAAACTTTGGTGGACGAGATCATAGTACCGTGATTTATTCTTGTAAAGCAGTACAAGATTTATTAGACACGGATATGATTTTTAAGGATACCGTAACCGATTTAGAGAAAAAAATAAAATTGAGTTTAAACGAGGTTTAAACTCAATTAATTATACGAGAAACGTCCATACTATTTGTTAGTGTGGACGTTTTTTCATTTTAATAGTAATTATTTATAAAAAGCAAAACATGAGATATACCATTTTGATCTTTTTAATATGTATCATATCCTACAGTTGTTTTAAGGATAAGCCAGCTCGTCAATTGTATGTTGAAGAGTTTGAATGGAAAATCGAAGTTCCTAAATTCTTTGATGTCATCAATCCTGATGAATGGGATAAATCTAAAGAATATTTAAGTGAAGGTGATTCGATGAATACGCTCGTGGTTTTTAAAAGAAGTAAAAACAATTATTTTGAGTCTAATTATCATCCGTACAGAAAAGGGAAAAAAGAGTTTATAGAGTCTTGTAAGTATATGAATAACCTGAAATATTTGGCAATAACAAGCCAGTTTACAGATGTCAAAGTAGATTCTTTTCAAACAATCGAACTGATAGATAGCGTAGAATTTGTAAAATTTGAAATGGACTTAAAATATTCAGAATATACAACTGAGAAGTATATCGTATATGAACACCTTTTTGATACAAAAGCTTTTAGTGCTTATATCCATTATCGAAATGAAAGGAGAGGTAAGGAAATGCTAAGAGTATGGAGAAATTCTACATTTGGTAAACCTCCAATTAAACAGTAGTTTCTTATCTAAATTTTAAATCTCAAATGATTATTGAATAAATTCTTAACCATGTAAATTCAAAAACTACTTCTCACAATTATCATCTTTTTAATATCTATACATTTTGCTAAATCCCAACAGTTTATAGAGCAAACCATAGAGTACGATAACGTTACAAGATCATATACTATCTATGTTCCAGCCAATTATCAAGGAGATACGGCATATCCATTGATGTTTAGTTTTCATGGTGGCGGTGGCGATATTGACGGACAAATATTTGCGGACAATATGAGTGCTATTGCCGATACAGCAGGTTTTATTATTGTGTATCCACAAGCTAGACCTGATCCTAATGATGG
>JAHDFQ010000250.1 GCA_020628085.1 Saprospiraceae bacterium | reverse complement strand
CGCCCAAGTCAAAAAGAAATTAAAGTATTACGAATTAGATATCAATCGAGGACTCTTTTTCCAGCCCAATACGATGGATCCGTGGACGGGAATGGCGTATGACGAACATCCAAATGGAAAGAAAAAATTGGAAGCGTCCATCAAAGACGGAAAACTACATGGTTTTGTAAGAGAGTGGGCTAGAAATGGTCAAAAAATCTATGAAACGACATATGAAATGGGTGTGCAGACCGATAAAGAAACTCAATGGTATGCCAATGGCGTAAAATCTTTGGAGATTGGATATAAAAATGGAGAGCCAGACGGTATTTGTTACGAATGGCACAAGAATGAGCAACCTAAATCCGAGGGATTATTCCGTCAGGGGAAAGAAGAAGGACTCCATCAATGGTGGTTTGAGCAAGGACAAAAAGACCAAGTTGCTACTTTTGTAAATGGTAAAATGACGGGATTAACTCAAAACTGGCATCCCAATGGCAACCTAAAACTGGAAACGCCATATACTAACGGACTACGAGACGGTCAAGTCAAAGAGTACTACAAAAGTGGACAACTTAAAATGCAAGGTACATTCACAGCTGATGTAAAAGACAAAGAACATCTGTTTTATTCTCCAAAAGGATTTTTGATTGGTAAAAAAATATACGATAACGGAACTTTAAAACAAGATTTTAACTACCGAAGTGGCAATATCAAAACCAGCGACGGATACATTCAAGTATTCAATCAAGCCAATAGCTTTTACAAACTACCGATCACAGGAAAGGAGCGCGTGAGCGAAGGAAAAGACCCGATCAATATCATTTATGCCGTGGATGGAATGTTATTACAATTGTACGATGTGCCTTTATCTAGTACAGTTCAAAAAATGAGTGTTGGTAAAGCAGAATTATTGATGGAAATGGTGAAAGAGGAGCAAGCCTTTTTACAAAAAGACACCACTTTTCCAATAGACATTCAAACCGAGGCAGGGACAACCGAAAACGGGATTCCGTATGTATATTGGTGGTTCAAATCTCCGCATACACAAGATGAAGAACAAAAGCCACGAACACCACAAACAGAACATTATGTGTCGTTGTTGTGTAACCAACAAGTGCTAAATTTGTACAGTATTGTATCACAGTCTGATGAAGTATCCGCTGTTGAAGCGATGCTAAAACGATTAGCCAATGATGTTATTTTAGAATCAGAACGTATCGACCTCAATGAAATTGCTCGTTCGGTTAGGTAATACAATCAGTAATCATTCGTTAAAAAGGAATGAATTATATCATAAATTAGATATGAAAACCCTTTTCTTCTTTCTTCTATCTCTAATCACGATTAACCTCAGTGCACAACAAGTGAGCGTTTCTGAGCAAATCCCTCTACGTTTAGACTCAAGGTTTGATATAGTTGGAAAATCAAAAGGAAAGACTTTGGTTTTTATGAACAAACTGAATGAGTTTGATCTAATGGCGTTTACGGATGATATGAAAATGGCGTGGGAAAAAGAGATAGAATTTGAAAAAAAGAACCCTAAAATTTTAGGTACGCTTGCTTCCAACGATGACAGCTTCATCCTTTTTTATACATTACGGCATAAAAACCAAACGTTCCTCAAAGCAAAGGAGTATGATTATATGGGAAATTTGGTCGATACAACTAGCATCAAAGACTTTCCAAATCAATTGCATCAACCCAATTTGCAGATGTATCACTCGCCTGATAAGACAAAAGTGTTGCTCTATGAAATAGCCTATAATAATATAAAAACGGTGTTTGTGTACGACATACAGACATCAAAAGTGTTGTGGGAAGATAGTTTTGAAGAAGTTAGTTTAAGTACCAATGGTGAATTGGATCAAATTGTGGTTGATAATGATGGAAATATATATTTAATTTTACCAAAAGATAATTTTCCTTCCAAAAATAAGACCCATTATTTTGAAATTATTGAACGCAATCATAGGGCTAGTAAAAAAGACATATATACCATTTATTTAGATAGTATATTGACGTATGATAATTATTTTGAATTCGATAATTTGAATCAAAATTTGGTGGCAGGTGGTTTGTATTCTACAAAAAATCGAGGTCGAGCAGAAGGAACGTATTATTTAACGATTCCAAAAGGAAGTCCTACTGATTTTAAAATCACCCATCACCCATTCGATCAGGCTACGATAGAAGAGTTTTTGGATAAACCCAAAACAAAAAATAAGGGAATAGACGAAACAGACGTCAAAGAGACCTTATTTCGTCGAGACGGCGGTGCTTTGATGATTTCAGAACAAGTCAAACTCAGCAGTAGAGGCGGTGGCAGTGCTTACAGTAATGCGTACGGAAGAAGTGGAAGAGACTATTTTTATAACAATCTATTAATCAATTCTTTTCATCCTTCTGGCGAACTACATTGGCAACGTGTCTTGCATAAAAAGCAATATTCCTATGATGATGATGGAGCATTTTCTTCTTATTTTTTGATGAAAACACCCAGCAGTATTCGATTGGTATTCAATGATGATATTCGTACAGGAAATACGGTTAGTGAATACATTTTAAGAGGCGACGGCACGCACGAACGCAATAGTATTTTAAATACTGAAAGTGAGGATTTACACCTTCAATTTAGTCGAGCAGTACAAGTCAGTTCCACAGAATTAATTGTACCTAGCGAATACAGAAACAAACTTCGATTTGTTCGTATAGAGTATTGATAAACCTATAAATTCCGATCCATTTCTCTCCATATACCATTACCTTTAGAAACTAACGTTAAAGAGCTATTTATCGTTGAAATATAAGGGCTGATGAGATTGATATACGCCCCGTTCACAACTGATATTCCAGCAGTATCAAACAACAATGTGATAATAGTTCCTTTAGGAAATTGATCCGCACCATTATCATTAATACGCTGAATAGCAATTGTTCCATTAATTTCAAATACATTGGCTTCCTTAGATAAAACCAAACGTCCATTTGGAGGTACTGTGATGTTTCCAAGCAAAGCTGTCGAAAGCGTACCAGAGATAATTCCACCTGTTGTCGTGATTGGTTTGGCTTCAATTTCTGGTGCATTGGTACTTCCAAAATGCAACGTTGGATTACTAATATATACAACCAGAGGGTTGATGTTAGATGTGTTTGAAAATAAAAATTTTGGATTATAGTAACCCATACGATCTACAAAACAAGTCATTCCTGTAAAATGCCACTCATTATCACCATTATGGGGAACGCTCGAAACGACGCCCAAAGGCGCATTCGCAATGGTTCGGACTCGATCAGGTTGATCGGTTTTGATGTGTGCGCCAAACGTACATTGATCGTATTTGTGTGGACTAAGTGGAGTAGGTGCGTAAGCAGGATCAGGTCTCAGAAACGCACTAACTCCCGCTGGTATAGTTAATTTCAATACTTTATGATCGTATAAAATCTCTCCAGAAAGTATTTCAAATGTAACACCAGGCCCGCTAATATCCCAATATGGAATGTCCGTATTTTCTACATTTAAAAAAGCCGAGTTTTCAAATTGATTTAGTCCCGCATTAAACGGATCAACAGCAAGTCCCGAACGCATATCAATAAAATTATCACCCCGATCTAAGGTCAATCCACCACCATAAGTACCTGATAGATATGATCTAGAAGTATTTTCTTTGAACTCAATAAGCGGAACCGTATTGGGCTGAAAAGCTCCTTCTACTCGAATTTGATGTCCAATAATTTCACCATCATCTACTACTATATGCCCAAAAGTAGATGTGAAAGGTTCCATAATCATACCATTAAAAACATTGTTATTTCCACCTTTCACCAATAAACAATGATCGAAATCTCCACCAGAAATAGCTCCATGATAAAATGAATTAGAGTTGACATATGATGTAGCATCTTGAGTAATACAAATTCCAGTTTTAGCATGTCTGATTTGCAAATCGTAAAAAGAACAGTAAGCTAAACCACCACTATTTCGAGCATCTAACTGCAAAGCACAGCCATCTGTAAATCCAAAAATAAGTACATTAAACAGAATAACACTTTCGAGCGTCATCCCATCGGCACGCATTAATACACCACCTGCTGCACCAATATTATTGGTATCATAAATGACTAAATCTCTCAATCCCGCATTATGTCCCGTTATGCTAAATGTCCAATCCGTTCCTGTATTTCTAATAATAGAACCTTGATTACTAGGCGTTAGCGTCGAACTAAAACCCCGACCATTTCCTTCCAAAATCACACCTGCTGGCACGTTTAATGTTTGACTGACATCGAATAATCCAAAAGGTACACATAATTTTGCTCCTACAACGGCAGCGCTATCGATAGCTGCTTGTATAGCTGCGGTGTCATCGGTCAAATCGTCACTCGTTGCACCAAAATCAGTAATACATAATTGTGATCGAACCGTACTGGGTTCAACCCAAGTTGCGAGTCCATTGGCATCTGATTGTAAAATGTGATCTCTGGCAGCGTTTTCTCGAATTTGAATTGTGCCATCAATATCAATACTCGGAGATACCTGAGCAATGATAGGAATGAATCCATAAAGGATTGAATAGCAGAGGAGTGTACATATTTTCAAGTTGTACATTAGATATCTGGTTTTTTGTTTTTATTGATTTTCTTACAATAACTTTAATCATAAGAAAAGAATAAATAAAGGTTTATTGAAGAACTATAAGTAAGGGGTTGTTAAATATTTAGGCAAAATTTTCGATTTCTTCCATGAAAAATTTCTGCTCGAATAATCACCTCAAACTACTTAAGTAGTTCGTCAGTAAAATTAGTACAAAACAAATCCATTAATCCGC